>NZ_JBEOMB010000147.1:0-14428 GCF_046000175.1 Rhodoplanes sp. SY1 | reverse complement strand
CTTCTCGGATCGGCTCTGAGGCCGCGTGTCCCGGGCGCGGCGCGACGCGCCGCGAACCGGGACCCAGGGGCGAGCTGACGAGGCGGTGGCGGACCGCTCGCCGTACGGCCCGTCGTGCGGCCCTGGGCCCCGGCTCGGCGGCGCATCAGGCCTCCGGCCTGACGCGCCTGGTCCGGGGCACGCAGCCTTGATGCTAGGCCGCGCGGCAGTCCCCCTCACGCCAGCGCGCCATGGCGGTGCGGCTCGGCCAGGATCTCGATCACGCGGCAGTCCGCGACGCGGCCGCAGGCGCATTCGTCGATCATGCGGGTGAGCTCGTCCTCCAGCGCCTTCAGCTTGGCGATGCGGGTCCGCACCTCGGTGAGCCGCGCCTTGGCGATGGCGTCGGCCTCGCCGCAGGGCTGCTCCGGCCGGTCCTGCAGGGTCAGCAGCGTGCGGATCGCCTCGACGTCGAAGCCGAGCTCGCGGGCGTGGCGCACGAAGGCGAGGCGGCGCAGCTCCGCGCCCGTGTAGAGCCGGCGGTTGCCCTCGGTGCGGGCCGGCGCCGCCAGAAGGCCGATCTGCTCGTAGTAGCGGATGGTCGGCACCTTCACGCCGCTGCGTTTCGCCGCCTCGCCGATCGGCACCGCTTCGGCGGTTTCGCGTCCCTGACTCATCGCGCTTGCTCCTCTAGTCGCTAGAGGATGTAGGACGAAGGCCGGACTTTGAAAGGGCCTTCGATGTCGGACGTGGTGGAGACGCGGTATCGCGTGACGGGAATGGATTGCGGATCCTGCGCCGCCAAGGTGCAGACCGCGGTGAGCCGGCTGCCCGGCGTGGCGGCCGTCGCCGTGTCGGCGGCCAACGGCACCATGACGGTGACGCATCCGCCCGGCGCCGCGGCGCTTCCGGCCCTGCGGCAGAGCCTGACGGCGCTCGGCTACGACCTCGCCCCGCTCGACGCGCCGCCGGCCGGTGCAGCGGAGCGTAGCCACGATCACGCCCACGGACATGATCAGGGGCACGGCGCGGCGGAGGGCGACGCGCCGTGGTGGCGGACCCGAAAAGGCCTCCTGACGCTCGCCTGCGGGGCGGCGCTCGCCGCCGCCTATGCGATCGGGCAGCTCGTTCCCGCGACCGAGACCGGCGCCTTTCTGGTGGCCCTCGCGATCGGGCTCGTGCCGATCGCGCGGCGCGCGTTCGCCGCGGCGCGAGCCGGCACGCCGTTCTCGATCGAGATGCTGATGACCATCGCGGCCGTCGGCGCCGTCCTGATCGGCGCCACCGAGGAGGCCGCCATGGTGGTCTTCCTGTTCCTGGTCGGCGAGCTCCTGGAGGGCGTCGCGGCCGGCCGTGCCCGCGCCAGCATCCGCAGCCTGTCCAACCTGGTTCCCAAGACCGCGCTGGTCGAGCGGAACGGCGAGACCCGGGAGGTGGCGGCCGACACGCTCGCGGTCGGCGCCGTCATCCTGGTCCGGCCCGGCGACCGCATCGCCGCCGATGGCGTGGTGGTCGACGGCCGCGCCGCGGTCGACGAGTCGCCCGTCACGGGCGAGAGCGTACCGGTACAGAAAGCGCCCGGCGACACCGTGTTCGCAGGCGCCATCGTGACCGACGCGGTGCTGCGCGTGCGGGTGACGGCGACGGCCGCCGACAACACCATCGCCCGGGTGGTGCGGCTGGTCGAGGAGGCGCAGGACGCCAAGGCGCCGACCGAGCGTCTGATCGACCGCTTCGCCCGCTGGTACACGCCCGCCGTTGTGGCGGTCGCCGCCGTCGTCGCGGTCGCACCGCCGCTGCTGCTCGGCGCGGCGTGGGGCGAGTGGATCTACAAGGGCCTCGCCCTCCTGCTGATCGGCTGCCCCTGCGCGCTCGTCATATCGACGCCGGCCGCGATCGCCGCGGCGCTGTCGGCCGGCGCCCGCCACGGGCTGCTGGTCAAGGGCGGCGCCGTGCTGGAGACGCTCGGCACGATCAAGCACGCCGCCCTCGACAAGACCGGCACGCTGACCGAGGGCAAGCCGCGCGTCACCGACCTCTTCGCGGTCGGCCGCAGCGAGCGGCAGGTGCTCTCCATGGCGGCGGCGCTGGAGACCGGCTCCAATCATCCGCTGGCCTTGGCGATCCTGTCGCGCGCAAAAGCCGAGGGTGCGCCGGTGCCGCCGGCTGCCGACGTGACGGCGCTTCCCGGCGAAGGCCTCTCCGGACGACTGGGCGGCGAGACGCTGTTCCTGGGCTCTGCTCGGGCCGCGGCGGCGCGGGTCACGTTGCCGGTCGAGCTGAGCGGCAGGGTGGAAAAATTCGAGCAGGACGGCAAGACTGTCGCGGTGCTGATCGCCGGCGCGACCGTGGCGGGCCTGATCGCCATGCGGGACGAGCCGCGTCCCGACGCGCGAGCGGGACTGCGCGCCTTGGAGGCCGCCGGCATCGCGCCCGTGATGCTGACCGGCGACAATCCGCGCACCGCCGCCGCGATCGCGGGCGATCTCGGCATCGCGGTGCACGGCGGGCTGATGCCCGAGGATAAGCAGCGCATCGTGCGGGAACTGCAGGCGAACGGCGGCGCGGTCGCCAAGATCGGCGACGGCATCAACGACGCCCCGGCGCTCGCCGCCGCCGATGTCGGCATCGCGATGGGCGGCGGCACCGACGTGGCGCTGGAGACCGCCGACGCCGCCGTGCTGCACGGCCGCGTCATGGACGTCGCCCGGCTTGTCGCGCTGTCGCGGGCCGCCACGGCCAACATCCGTCAGAACATTCTTGTCGCGCTCGGCCTGAAGGCCGTGTTCCTCGTCACGACGATCGCCGGCATCACCGGCCTGTGGCCGGCGATCCTGGCCGACACCGGCGCGACCGTGCTGGTCACGGCCAACGCGATGCGGCTGCTGGCCTGGCGGATGTGACGAGCGGCGTGAGACGTGGATCCGACGATCAGCGCCCCACGGATCCGACGCGGCGGGCGCCGCGCTCGATCCGGTTCGTGAGGTGGCCTGCCGCACCCGTGTCGATGCGGCGGTAGCGCGCCACGGCGAACTGGAAGAGCCCGAAGGCGAACAGTCCGAGCGCCGTCGCGGCGAGCAGGATCCAGCCGTAGGGCTGGTCCTGGAGGGTGCGCAGCGCACCGGCGAGCCCGCGCGCCTCGCGGGCATTGGCCGTAACGGCGGCGACCACCAGGAACGCGCCGATCAGCCCGAACACCACGCCGCGGGCCGCGAAGCCGGCGCGGCCGAGCGGCTCGACCCAGCGGGCCGCATCGCCGTCGCAGGCGAGCCCCTCGGTGACGCCGCCCTTCCAGGCTCGGGCCGCGAAAACCAGTCCGCCGGCCGCGACGCCGAGGCCGACGATGCCGAGCAGCCACTGCCCGGCCGGCACCGACAGCACCGAGGCCGTCCAGTCCCGCGCCGACGCCTCGCCGTCGCCCCCGCCGGCCGCGTAGCCGAACGCCCAGCCGATCGTCGCGAACGCGAGCGCCCCGTTCAGAAGCGCCGAGAGTCCGTAGGCACTGCGCTTCAGCAAAGCCTTGCGGTCCTGCCCGAGACGATCGGCGTCGAACACGGACTGCAGCACCCGCCAGGCCGCGAAGCACAGGAGCCCCGCCGCGACGAGTCCGAGCCACACGGTCCCGAGCGGCTGCTCGAGCAGCGTCTGCAGCGCGCCCTTCGAGCCCGTCGTCGCGCCGCCGCGGCCGAGCGCCGCCAGCACGGCGAGCCCGCCGACCAGGAGATGGACGACACCGCGCGCCGCGTAGCCAAGACGCGCCAGACGTTCGACGGTGTTGGCCTGCATGGGCGTCCTCCAGGGATGTGGCGGATGGTCAACCGGAACCGCCGAAACCTGTTCCGGTCGTGCCCGGCGCGAAGGCTGGTTCGATCCCGTCCGTATGATTGCGAAGACGCGCATTTCGAGCCGCCCTGGGGTTGCAACCCGAGGCGCGCAGGCATAAATATGACTGACCAGTCAGTCAGAGATGCTGATCATGGATACGCCGAAGCGCCGAAAGCCGACAGGCGCACCCCGATCCGAAAAGCGCGAGATCCGCCCTGCCACCGCCGCTCCGGCCGTCGAAGCCGGCGCGCCGCCGGCCCCCCTCCTGGCAGAGCCCTCCCCGCCCCGCGGCGTCCGGGCCGAGAAGACCGCGATGCGGCGCGCCGCGATCCTGACGGCGGCGCTCGACGAGTTCAGCGAGCGCGGCTTCGCGGCGGCGCGGCTCGACGACGTGGCCAGGCGCGCCGGCGTCGCCAAGGGCACCATCTACCTCTACTTCGAGGACAAGGAGGCGCTGTTCCAGGAGCTGATCACGACCATGATGGGTCCGCTGGTCGCCGACCTGAAGGCGCTGCCGAACCAGGAGCTGCCGCCGCGCGCCGCTCTCGAGCATCTGCTCTCCGTGTTCGCCAAGGAGGTGCTCGGCACCGAGCGGCGGCGTGTGTTGCGCCTGGTGCTCTCGGACGGCCCGCGGTTTCCGCGCCTCGCCGAGTTCCATTACCGCAACGTCGTGATGCCGGCGCTGGCCGCCGTGCGGGCGCTGCTCGTCGAGGCCGCCGCGCGCGGCGAGGTGAATCCGCGGCTCGTCGAGTTTCCGCAGCTCGTCGTAGCTCCCGGCCTCATGTCGGTGATCTGGTCGAGCCTGTTCGACCGCTTCCTGCCGATCGACCCGGAAGCGATGCTGCGCGCCCATCTCGACATCCTGTTCGATCGGGGAGAGCCGCGATGACCCGGCCTCGCAACCGCATCGCCGCCGTGGCGCGTCTTCTGCTCGTGGCCGTGCTGAGCGCCGCGCTCGCCGGCTGCAACGATGCACCGAAGACCTATCAGGGCTGGATCGAGGCGAACCTGATCTTCGTCGGCCCGGACGAGGCCGGCCGCGTCGAGACGCTCTCGGTGCGCGAGGGCGACAAGGTCGAGACCAAGGCGCCGCTGTTCACGGTCGACGACGCGCTGCAGCGCGCCGAGGTGAACATGTACGAGGCGCAGCTCGAGAACGCGCAAGCTGCCTATTCGCGTGCGCAGACGCTGCTCAAGACCCAGTCCGGCACCCAGCGCAATTACGACGAGGCCGAAGCGGCGCTGCGCACCGCCAAGGCGCGGCTCGTCACGGCGAAAACCCATCTGGATCGCCGGGTTCTCGTGAGCCCGGTGACCGGCACGGTGCAGCAGATCTACTTCCGCCCCGGCGAGATGGTATCGGCCGGCAAGCCGGTGCTCGCCATCCTGCCGCCCGGCAATCTCAAGGTCCGCTTCTACGTGCCGCAGGAGACGCTGCCTCGCCTCGCCTATGGCGACACGGTCAAGGTGAGCTGTGACGGCTGCGCCGGCGACATCACGGCCAAGGTGAGCTTCATCGCCCGCTCGGCCGAGTTCACGCCGCCCGTCATCTACAGCCTGCAGGAGCGCGACAAGCTCGTCTTCCTGATCGAGGCGATCCCCGACAAGCCGGAGGCCGTGCGGGTCGGCCAGCCGGTCGACGTCGCGCTCGGAGGCGCTGCGGCGGTCACCACCGGGGCGGCGCGATGACGGCCTCCGCCCCCGTACCGGCCGCTTCGCCCGCGTCGCAACCTCCGGCGGACGATCCGCACGCCATCGCCATCGACGTGGAGGGGCTGACGAAATCGTTCGGCAGCACCGTGGTGGTGCGCAACCTCACCATGCAGGTGCGGCGCGGCCTGATCTACGGCTTTCTCGGTCCCAACGGCTCGGGCAAGACGACGACGATCCGGATGCTGTGCGGCCTGCTGACGCCCGACTCCGGCCGCGGCACCTGCCTCGGTTACGACATCCGCAAGGCCGCGGCCGAGATCAAGCGTCACGTCGGCTACATGACGCAGCGGTTCAGCCTCTATCAGGACCTCTCGGTGCGCGAGAACCTGGAGTTCGTCGCCCGCGTCTACGGCCTGTCGGACCCGCGCGGCGCGGCGCGCGACGCCATCGCCCGGCTCGGCCTCGAAGGGCGCGCCGAGCAGCTCGCCGGCGCGCTGTCCGGCGGCTGGAAGCAGCGCCTCGCGCTCGGCGCCTGCACGCTGCCCGACCCGAAGCTCCTGCTGCTGGACGAGCCGACCGCCGGCGTCGACCCGAAGGCGCGGCGCGAGTTCTGGAACGAGATCCATGCGCTCGCCGCGCAAGGACTCACCGTGCTGGTCTCGACCCACTACATGGACGAGGCCGAGCGGTGTCACGAGATCGCCTACATCGCCTACGGGGATCTGTTGGCGCAAGGCACGGTCGACGAGGTGATCGACGCCTCGCATCTGACCACCTGGACCGTCTCCGGGCCGAACTTGGTCGCGCTCGCCGAGACGCTGTCGAGGCGCGACGGCATCACCATGGTGGCGCCGTTCGGCACCAGCCTGCACGTCTCCGGCCCCGACCACGAGAAGGTGAATGCCGCGATCGCCGACCTGCGCGCCGACCCGACGCTGACATGGGAGCAGGCCCAGCCGTCGCTCGAGGACGTGTTCATCGACCTGATGGGCCGCGCGCAGCAGGGAGGCCGGGCGTGATCCACCCGACGGCCTTCTCGTGTCCATCAGTTCGGCTGCGCTCGTCATGGACGGGCTTGTCCCGGCCGTCCACGCCCTCCTCCGTCCTCACCCTGAGGAGGCTGCGGAGCAGCCGTCTCGAAGGGCGAGGACGGCCCCGGCGTCGCGGCCACATGGTTCGAGACGCGCTCTTGCGGAGCGCTCCTCACCATGAGGGCGGACTTGGTCGGGAGGTGCGGCGCGATCAGAGCATCCGGAGCCGGTCATGATCCACACCGGCACCGTGATGTTCCTGCGGCGGGTCGGCGCCGTGCTCCTGAAGGAGGTGTTGCAGCTGCGGCGCGACCGGGTGTCGCTCGCCACCATGATCACCATCCCGCTGATGCAGCTCCTGCTGTTCGGCTACGCCATCAACACGCAGCCACGCCATTTGCCGACCGCCGTGCTGCTGCAGGAGAGTAGCGACGTCGGCCGCTCGATTCTTCGCGCGCTGGAGAACACCAAGTACTTCACCATCGTGAAGGAGGCGCGCGACGAAGAGGAGTTCGATCGCCTGCTCCAATCCGGAACGGTGCTGTTCGGAATAGAAATCCCGGCGAACTTCGAGCGCGATCTGCGGCGCGGCGACCGCCCCGCGATCCTGGTCGCGGCCGATGCCACCGACCCGGTCGGCTCCGGCGCGGCGCTCGCGGCGCTGTCGAGCGTCACCACGACGGCGCTGCGCTGGGACCGGTCCATCCCGGAGTTCACCCCGCCGCCGTTCGAGGTCCGCGCCCACGCCCGCTACAACCCGGCCGCGGTGAGCCAGCTCAACATCGTGCCGGGCCTGCTCGGCACCATCCTGACCCTCACCATGCTGATCTTCACGGCGCTCGCGGTGACGCGCGAGACCGAGCGCGGCACCATGGAGACGCTGCTCGCCATGCCGATCTCGCCGGTCGAGATCATGCTCGGCAAGATCGCGCCCTATGTGGTGATCGGCTTCCTGCAGGGCTCGCTGATCGTCGGCGCCGGCACGCTGCTGTTCGCCGTGCCGATCTTCGGCGATCTCGCGCTGCTCGCCGCGCTGACGACGCTGTTCATCGCCACCAACTTGTCGGTCGGCTACACGTTCTCGACGCTCGCCCAGAACCAGCTCCAGGCCATGCAGATGGCGATGATGTACTTCCTGCCGAACCTCTTGCTGTCCGGCTTCCTGTTCCCGTTCGCCGGCATGCCGCAATGGGCCCAGTATGTCGGCGAGACGCTGCCGCTGACGCATTATCTGCGCATCGTCCGCTCGATCATGCTGAAGGGCTCGACGCTCGCGGACCTGCGCTACGACACGCTGTCGCTCGTCGTGCTGATGCTGATCGCGATGATCATCGCAGTGACGCGGTTCCGGCGGACGCTGGATTGACTCGGGCTGATCACGTTCCCGTCAATCCGGCTGGACGGCGCCGGACCCGCCGCCGGGCCGGCTTGACGGCCCTCGGCCTGCAAGCCATAGTTGAGCAAGCCCTGGTTGTCCTTCCCTCTTTGTCGGCTGTCGGCTGCCGCGAGCCTCTTCGCGGGGCAACGGAGTCGCCATGGCGTTCGACGAGAAGACGCTGCGCCGTCTGGTGTTCGAGACGTTCGGCGTCCGGCGCTACGTCCACGACACCCCCATTCGCCCGGACGTGTGGGAAGAGTTTCTTCAGAACGTCCACAAGGAGCCCGGCGAACGCGGGTTCGAGACTCGCTTGGAGACCCGCGTCTCGCTGATCCTCACCCCGAAGGAGACGCCGAGCCGAGAGGGCAAGCCGGCGGGCGGCGCCGGGCTCCTGGCCGAGTGCATCCGCACCCGCATTCTCGGCCGCAAGCGCAACGCCGAGCGCCCCGACGATGCGAAGACGAAGACCGTCCTGGAGATCCCTTCGGAGGAACGCCTGCGGGCTTTCCGGATCGCCGCCACGGGCCGCAACGTGGTTCTCGACGTCACCTTCGCGGAGATGCTCGAGCACGTCGTGCCGCTCACCGAGTGGTGGGCGGAGGTGGAGCCCGACTACCGCGACCCGGCGAAGCTCGCGGCGCTGCTCGCGGAGCGTGCCCGGCGGGGCGCCACGATCCGAAGCGCGCTGGAGCAGCTCAAGGACACCGAGTTCTTCCGCTTCGCCGCCCTGGTGGCGCTCGTCGACCTGCTCGGGACCGCGGCCGATCCGACGAGTGCCACCATCCGGACGCTGATCGACAAGCTCGCGCCGTCGCCCGGTGACCGGTCGGCGGAGCTGCGCGACATCGCGAGCCTGTGGGACCATTATCGCGGCATCGCCGCCGCGACCGTCTGCAAGACGCAGCCGACCGGAGACGGCGCCGGACGCGCCGCGTCGGTGGGAACCGAGGTCCGCATCTGGACCGTCCAGCTCGACCGTGCCGCCGAGCCCGAAGCCGTGACGCCCCGGCGAGGCGCCGGGACGACGGGAGCGACATCGCGAGCACGCAAGCCGGCCCGGCCACAGGACGGACTCCTGCATCCCGCCGGACCGCGGCCTGTCATCAGCCGCCCGTCCAGCCTCACCGTGAAGGCCGACGCGGCGATCGAGCTGTTCTCGATCTCGGCGTCCGAAATCGCCTGGGCCGTGGTCGACACCGGGATCGACGCGACGCACGGGGCGTTCCGAACGCCGGCCTCGTCTCCGGACGACACCCCGTCGACCCGGGTCGTCGCCACGCTCGACTTCACCCGGCTGCGCAGCCTGCTCGCCGAGGAGTTCGAGATCGACGCGCTCGTCGCCCAGATTCCCTGGCATCTCGCCGGCGACGGCGCCGACCTCGACCCGGCCGAGAAACGGACCCGCCTCCTGGCGACCATCGACTCGATCCGCCGGCGCAACGTCAACGGCCGCGACCTCGACTGGGCGCTGGTCGAGCTCTTGATCCGGTTCGACCCGATGGCCGCCCCGGTGCCGGACGACCCGCACGGGACTCACGTCGCCGGCATCCTCGCCGGCGATCTGCCGCACGGCACGCCCGACATCGGCGACGAGCCCTTCGCCGGCGTCTGCCCCGACATCCGCCTCTTCGATCTCCGGGTGTTCGGCGCGCCCCCGGACGTCGGCGCGATCGTCGACACGGCCGCGTTGCGCGCCACCCACGGCGGCGACGAGTTCACGATCCTGGCCGCGCTCGACTACATCTCCTGGATCAACCGCGATCCGCAGCGTCCCGCCGTGCACGGCGTCAACCTGTCGCTGTCGCTTCGGCATCTCGTCGAGTCACACGCCTGCGGCCGCACGCCGATCTGCGACGCCTGCAACCGGCTGGTCGCCAACGGAACCGTCGTGGTCGCGGCTGCCGGCAATGCGGGCTTCGAGGGCCGGCGCGGCGAAGGCTCGCTGGGTATCGGCTATCGCGGCACCAGCATCACGGATCCGGGCAACGCCGAGGACGTGATCACGGTGGGATCGACCCATCGCAGCGATCCGCACACCTACGGGGTCAGCTACTTCTCCAGCCGCGGCCCGACCGGCGACGGGCGCATGAAGCCCGACGTGGTGGCGCCCGGCGAGAAGATCAACTCGACCATTCCGGGCGGCAAGATGCTGGTCAAGGACGGCACCTCGATGGCCGCCCCGCACGTCTCCGGCGTCTGCGCGCTGCTGATGGCGCGCCACCGCGAGCTGGTCGGCCAGCCGCGCCGCATCAAGCAGATCCTGATGGCGACCGCGACCGATCTCGGGCGCGAGCGCTGCTTCCAGGGCGCCGGGCTCGTCGACGCGTTGCGCGCCCTGCAATCGGTCTGATCACGACGGAGGACGGCGATGCTGATCGTCGAGGCGATCGACGCGGGTCACGGCGACGCGATCCTGGTCCGCTATCCCGGCAGCGCCGGCTACGAGCGAATTCTGCTGATCGACGGCGGGCCGCCCTCGGCCCGGACCGAGAACGGCGAGGTGTTCCGCCCCTACGCCGACCGCGTCGTGCCGCGCCTGATGGAGATCAAGGCCGAGCGCGACAAGAAGCCGAAGAGCATGGACATCCACCGCGGCCAACCGACCCTGGTGCTCGACCTCGTCGTCTGCACCCACATCGACGACGACCATATCGGCGGGATCGAGCGTCTGTACGGCTGCCTCGCCGGCGCCACCACCTGCGCGCCCGGCGGCAAGGACGTCGAGGCGCGACGGCTGTGGTTCAACTCGTTCTCTGTGCTGCTCGGCGACGCCGTCGACATCGCCGCGGCGACCATGGGCGCGGCCGCCGAGGCGATCGCCGCCGGCGTGCGCAACGGCGAGAACCTGACGGACTACGTGCTGAGCATCACCGGCGCCTCCATCAACAACGGCGCGCCGGGGCTGCTCGTCGCCGCCGGCCAGCAGCCGAAGGGGTTCGGACCGGCCAAGGTGACGATCCTGGCACCCGGCAAGAAGGCCTTGACCGAGCTTCGCGAGAAATGGCTCGACTGGGTGCAAGAGAAGGGCGCCGTCGCGGCCGGCGAGGCCCTGACGGCCGGGCTCGACACGGTCCGCTTCAGGGCGGACACATCGGTCGCCAACCTGTCGTCCATCGTCATGCTGATCGAGGCTTTCGGCACGCGGGTCCTGCTCACCGGCGACCAGCGCGGCGACCACGTGCTGGAGGGGCTGGAGAGCGCCGGGCTCGTCGCGGACGGCGGCGTCTTTCCCGTCGACGTCATGAAGGTCCCGCATCATGGCGCGATCGGCAACAATCAGCGCGCCTTCGTCGAGCGCGTGCCGGCCGACACCTACATCTTCTCCGCCAACGGCAAGGACCAGAACCCCGACACCCCGGTGCTGGAGATGTATGCGGCGCAAGCCAAGACGGGGCGCCGCTTCACCATGGCGTTCACCAACCGCGACATGGTCTACGCTGCGAACCGCAAGGGCGAGATGCCGACGTTGAAGGGAAAGACGGTCGGGACGCTCGCCGAGGCGATCGTGGTCCTGCGAGAGGACCCCGACGTCGAGAAGAACGTCACGTTCGCGTTCCGCGAGCCGGATCAGCACTCGTTGGTGGTTCCGCTCGCGCCGAAGAGCTGACGACGACGTCTCGAACCTACCTGCCGAAACCCCGAGCCAGGAAAGAGTGCGGCCATGCCGGACAAGCCGAAGCGTGCGACCCCGATCGACGGCGACAAGCTCGAGAACATCGTCGGATTCTGCATGTCGGGCGGCGGCTACCGGGCGATGCTGTTCCATGCCGGCGCGATCTTCAGGATGAACGAGCTGAAGCTGCTGCCGAAGCTCGACCGGGTGTCGAGCGTGTCGGGCGGCTCGATGACGGCGGCGGCCCTGGCGATCGCCTATCCGAAGTTCCGGTACGACGCGGCGGGCGAGGTCGTCACCAATCTCCGGGAGACGTTCCTCGCACCGATCCTGGCGCAGGCGAACGACTCCATCGACGTCGGATCGGCCTTCGCCGGCGTGCTGCCGTTCTCCTCCGCGGCCGACGCGGCGGCGCGCAGCTATCGGCGGAATCTCACCGGCGACACCAAGCTCGCCGACCTGGTCGATCGCCCCCGCTTCGTGTTCAACGCCACCAGCCTGATGACCGGCGTGACGATGCGGTTCCGGCGAGATTTCGTCGCCGACTATCAGGTCGGCATGCTCGACGGCGTCGACGTGACGCTCGCCGCCGTCGTGGCGGCCTCGGCGGCGTTCCCGCCGGTTCTGTCGCCGGCCGAGGTCGACCTGTCGGGCGGCACGGTCCGCCCGGGCAGCGCGGGGCCGTGCGGGACGCCCCCCTTCACCCGGCGCGCCGTGCTGACCGACGGCGGCGTCTACGACAACATGGGCACCGAGACGGTGTGGAAGCGCTGCCGCACCGTGCTGCTCAGCAACGCCGGCAAGCCGTTCGGCTTCGAGGCCGACCCGAAGCAGAACTGGCTGCAGCAGTCGCTGCGGGTCCTCGACATCGCCATGGACCAGGCCGAGGATCTGCGCGAGCGCATCCTCTTCCACGCCTACGAGATCGGCGCGCGGAAGGGCGCCATGTGGGGCCTCACCTCCGGCCTGAACGATCCGTCAGCTCGTCCGCCGCTGTTGAGCCCGGCAGAGTACGAGGCGGCCCAGCAGGTCCCGACCCGGCTGACGCGCTTCTCCAAGGCCGACCAGGCGCTGATGCTGAAGGCCGGCTACGCTCACGCGGCGGCGCGCCTGCGCAAGTATTTCGGTCCGAACGACGGCGGGCCGGACGACGTGCCCGACCGCACGCCCCCGGAGCCGTGAGGAACAGCTCAGCAAGAACGCCGGCTCAGTACCGCACCTTGTCGGTCTTCGTCTCCCAGCAGCGGAACGTCTCGGCCGCCTCGTCGGCGGCGAGGCGGCGGAGCGGCAGCACGCGCTGCTCCACGGGGCGCGCGACCTCGTCGTAGAGCGCCTGGTCGTCGAAGCCGATCGCCGCGGCGGCGTGGCGGTCGTTGCCGTAGACGATCTCGGTCACGCGCGCCCACCACAGGGCCGAGAGGCACATCGGGCACGGCTCGCAGCTCGTGTAGACGATCGCGCCGTCGAGCACATGGGTGCCGAGCCGCCGGCAGGCGTCGCGGATCGCCACCACCTCGGCATGGGCGGTCGGGTCGCCGTCCGGCACGACACGGTTGGCGCCCTCCCCGACGATGACGCCGTCCTTCACCAGGACGGCGCCGAACGGCCCGCCGCCGCTCGCGACCGACGCCTCCGCGAGCGCGATGGCGCGCCGCATGAAGCCGAGCTCGTCCATAAGCCCCTCCCGACGTCCAAACCCGGAAGATCATAGGGCGGCCGACCGGACCGGCAAGCGCGCGGGTCCACCCGAACGAACCGATGCCTCGAGATAAAAAAGAGCGCGCGCCCTCGCGGGCGCGCGCTCGACCGGAAGGCATTCGCACGGGGCGACCGTGCGAAACCTCCGGATCCGTCACAGCATGCGGCGGAATTCCGTCGTGGAGGGCGACTTGCGGGCCTTGAGGTAGCGCACCGCGCGGTCCGTCACGTCGCCCGAGAACGTGATGTAGCGATCGAACGCCGCCTTGTAGTCGACGCGCGCGTTGCGGGTCATCAGCACCGTGAAGACGCTCTTGGCGTCCGGCCAGCCGAGCCCGGCCGCCTTGCACAGCACCAGTGCGCCGTCCTCGAAGCCGAGCCGCACCAGATTTCGGATCGCCTCGGCCGGCACCTTGGTGAGCCGGGCCAACGTATCGACCGTCTCCTCGAGCCGGCTGTCGCGGGCCGCGGCGACGAGCTGGCTGCGCAGCTTGGCCGTGCTCTCGTCGCGATCGGCCTCGGTCGGGCGGGTGCGGGCCGGCGTCCGGCTCGGCGCCTCCTCTTCGGCGGCCGCGGGCAGCATGCATTGCGCCATACGGCGCCGCACGTCGGGATCGGGATCGCGCAGGAGCTGCTGGCGCACCGGCTCGGCGACCAGCCGCACCAGCGCCGCGAACATGTCGGCCGGCAGCTCGCGGCGATGGACGATGTGCTTGGCGAGCTCCTCGTCCTGACGGGCGCGGCCGGCGAGCCGCTGGAAGCCGCCGCGCGAGATCAGGGCGCCGTCGTTGGCGGCGACGCGATGCGTGACGGCCGTGTCGCCGCGCTCGACCAGCACGTCGGTCACCTTCTCGGGCACCATGATGCGGCCGGCGAGCGCGAAGAGATGCGCCTGGCTCTTGGCGCGAGCGATGCGCACCAGAAAATCCTCCGCGAGGATCGGCGAGCGCTCCAGCACCGGGCCGGAGACGGTGATGTCGTCGTCCTCGGCGAGCCGGTGGATCACCTTGACGGGGGCGCGCTGCACCGGCGCGATGCGCACGGAGAGCTGCGCCATCGCGCTGTCGGTGGTGTTGTCGAGCAGATGGTGCATCACGGTGTCGAACAGCTCGAGCTGCTGCTCCGTATAGGTATGAACGCCGCGCAGGAAGAGCTCGGCGACGCGGAGCACGTCGTCGCCGCGCTCGGCGCTGCGCAGCGCCTGCGGGTCCGGCAGCGCGCTCTCGTCGAGCGTCCCGTCCGTGAAGGCGA
>NZ_JBEOMB010000146.1:0-20359 GCF_046000175.1 Rhodoplanes sp. SY1 | reverse complement strand
CAAGTCGACCCTGTTCAACCGCCTGGTCGGCAAGCGCGTCGCGCTCGTCGACGACCAGCCGGGCGTGACCCGCGACCGCCGCGAGGGCACCGGCCGGCTCGGTGACATCGACTTCACCGTGATCGACACGGCCGGATTCGAGGAAGCGTCGATCGAATCGCTCGCCGGCCGCATGCGGGCCCAGACCGAGACCGCGATGGCGCAGGCCGACGCGATCCTGTTCCTGATCGACGCCCGCGCCGGTCTCACGCCGGCCGACCGCGCCTTTGCGGCGGCGGTGCGCAAGACCGGCCGCCCCGTCGTGCTGGTCGCCAACAAGAGCGAGGGCCGGGCCTCCGAGGCCGGCGTCTACGAGGCGTTCGGGCTCGGGCTCGGCGAGCCGGTCGGCGTCTCGGCCGAGCACGGCCTCGGCCTCTCCGACCTCTACGACGCGCTGCGCGAGGCGCTGCCCGACCTGACCGAGGAGGCCGCCGCCGTCACCCGGGCCGAGGTGCTGGCCGAGCGCGAGGCCAAGGCCGCGGCGCGCGACGGTTTTTCGACCGAGCCGGCCGGCGTCGATCCGGCGGCGGGCCCGCAGCCGCGCCCGATCCGCATCGCGGTGGTCGGCCGCCCGAACGCCGGCAAGTCGACCCTGATCAACCGGCTGCTCGGCGATGAGCGCCTGCTCACCGGGCCGGAGGCCGGCATCACGCGCGATTCGATCGCGGTCGATCTCGATTGGCACGGCCGCGCCTTCCAGGTCCACGACACCGCCGGCATGCGGCGCAAGTCGAAGATCGACGACAAGCTCGAGAAGATGTCGGTGTCCGACGCGCTCGAGGCGATCCGCTTCGCCGAGGTGGTGGTGCTGCTGATCGACGCCACGGCGCCGTTCGAGGAGCAGGATCTGCGCATCGCCGATCTGGTCGAGCGTGAGGGCCGCGCTCTGGTGATCGGCCTGTCCAAATGGGATCTCGCCGAGGGCGAGGCGGGTGCGCTCACCCGGCTGCGCCAGGAGGCCGAATACCGGCTGCCGCAGCTCGCCGGCATGCCGGTCGTCGCCGTCTCGGGGCTCACCGGAACGGGGCTCGACCGGCTGATGCAGGCCGTGCTGGACATCCATGGCGTCTGGAACCGGCGCGTCCCGACCAACGCGCTCAACCGTTGGCTCGACAGCGCCATCGACGGCCATCCGCCGCCCGCCGTGTCGGGCCGCCGTCTGAAGCTGAACTACATCACCCAGCCGAAGGCGCGGCCGCCGAGCTTCGTGCTGTTCTGCTCGCGCGCCGACGCCGTGCCGGAGTCCTACAAGCGCTACCTGATCAACGGCCTGCGCGAGAGCTTCGACCTGCCCGGCACGCCGATCCGGCTGACGCTGCGCGAAAAAGCCAATCCCTATGCGACCCGCGCCAAAGGACGCTGAGGCGGGGCAGGGCATCTCGGGACCGGGCGGCGACGCCGCGCCGATGCCGCACGGCCGGCGGCGCGCCGCCTTCGGCTTCGTCTTCGTCACGGTGGCGATCGACATGCTGTCGGTCGGCATCTTCGTGCCGGTGCTGCCGCGCCTGGTGGCCGACTTCATGGGCGGCGACGAGCCGGCCGCGGCCACCATGTACGGCCTGTTCGGCATCGCCTTCGCGCTGATGCAGTTCGTCTTCTCGCCCGTCCAGGGGGCGCTGTCGGACCGCTTCGGGCGGCGCCCCGTGATCCTGTTCTCCAACCTCGGCGTCGGGCTCGACTACGTCGTGATGGCGCTCGCGCCCACGATCTGGTGGCTGCTCGCCGGCCGGGTGATCTCCGGCGTCGCCTCGGCCTCGATCGCCACCGCCTTCGCCTACATCGCCGATGTCACCGAGCCGGAGAAGCGGGCCGCCCGCTTCGGCATGCTGGGCGCCGCCTTCGGGCTCGGCTTCGTGCTCGGCCCGGCGATCGGCGGCCTCGCCGGCAGCGTCGACCCGCGGCTGCCGTTCTGGATCGCCGCCGGCCTGAGCCTCGCCAACGCCGCCTACGGCTATTTCATCCTGCCGGAGTCGCTGCCGCCCGAGAAGCGGGCGCCGCTGCGGCTCGCCCGTGCCAACCCGGTCGGGGCGCTGGTGCTGCTGCGCTCGCAGCCGCAGCTCCTCGGCCTCGCCGGCGTGTGGTTCGTCAGCCAGCTCGCCCATTTCGTGCTGCCGAGCCTGGGCGTGCTCTATCTCACCTTCCGGTACGACTGGGACGCGCGCACCATCGGCTTCACCATGGCGGCGGTCGGGCTCGGCGCGGTGATCGTCCAGGGCGGGCTGATCGGCCCCGGCGTGCGGCTGCTCGGCGAGCGCGGCGCGCTGCTGCTCGGCGCCACGGCCGGGGTGATCGGGCTGACCATCCAGGGGCTCGCGCCGCACGGCTGGATGTTCTGGCTCGGGATTCCGTTCAACAGCCTGTGGGGCTTCACCCATGCGGCGGCCAACAGCCTGATGAGCCGGCGGCTCGGCCCCTCCGAGCAGGGCCGGCTGCAGGGTGCCAATGCCTGCATGATGGGGATCGCCGGGCTGATCGGGCCCGGCCTGTTCTCGCAGGTCTACGCCGTCGCGCTGGCGAATCCGGGTGCCTTTCCGGGGCCGGGCGCACCGTTCTTCGTCGCGGTCGCGCTGCTGCTCGTCGCGATCGCGCTGGCGGTGCGGGCGACCCGCCGCCCGCCGCCCGGCGCGCCCGGGAACCAAGTATCAAGCTGATCGACACGGGTGTCATTCCGGGGCGGCGCGCAGCGCCGAACCCGGAAGCCAGCCGAGAGCACAGGTATTACCGCTGGATTCCGGGTTCGCGGGCTTCGCCCGCACCCCGGAATGACGGCGAACGGATCGTCCGACCGCGGCGGATCAGTCCGGCGGATTGTAGTGGAGCAGACGGCCGGCGCGCAGGTCGAACAGGCGGCCGGTCTCCTGGAAGCTCGGCAGGCACAGCGACAGGATCGCGGCCGCCGCCTCATCGGGCGGCTGCACGGTCTGCGGATCCTCGCCCGGCATCAGCTGCGCCCGCATGCGGGTGCGGGTCGGGCCGGGATTGACGACGTTGACCTTGACGGGCGTTGTCGCCGTCTCGGCCGCGTAGGTGCGGCCCATCATCTCGAGCGCCGCCTTGGAGATCGCGTAGGGGCCGCGATAGGCCTTGCCGGAATGCGCCGCCCCCGAGGAGACGAAAACGACCCGGGCCGCCGGCGCCTTGCGCAGCAGCGCGTCGAAGCAGCGCAGCAGGTGCAGGTTCGCCGTGACGTTCACCTGCATCAGCTCGTCCCACTCCTTCGGGTCGACATGCGACATCGGCGTCACCGGCCCGAGCCGGCCGGCATTGGCGACCAGGATGTCGAGCCGGCCGTAGCGATCGTTGAGCACCAGCGCGAGCCGGGCGATGCCGTCGGTGTCGGCGAGGTCGAGCGGCACCAGCGTCGCGGGCTCGCCGCCGGCCGCCTGGATGGCGTCGTCGAGCTCCTCCAGCCCGCCGACCGTGCGGGCGACCGCGACCACATGGGCGCCGGCCTTGGCGAGCGCGACGGCGGTGGCAAAGCCGATGCCCCGCGAGGCCCCGGTGACGAGCGCAATCTTGTCGGCGAGCGGTTTGGTCATGCCTAGTCGAAGTCCTTCAAGGCGAGCGCAAGATGTCGCTCAAGCTTCGGATGTAGTTGATGTTGACGGCGTCCCGCCCGGCCGAGGTCAGCACATTGGAAAGGCGATAGTCGTCGGTGAGAACGAGAAAATCCTGCGAAAGTGCAACGGTGGCGCAATCGGTCAATCCGAGATCCGGATAGAGGTCCGTTCGCATGATCGGCGTGGCCGGCTGGTACACCTCGAACATCGTCGAGACGAGCTGCACCATCGTTTCCGAGATGGCATCGTGCTCATCCTCGGGCAATTGGCGTGTGAGGTTGTCCACCTCGGTCAGAATGTTGGGGGTCGTGACACGGCGTTCGAAGAACGCGAGAATTCGCATCATCAGCGCATAGTCGTCGATCGTGTATTGTCGGGTTCTTTTGAACGTCGAGATTCGCTGGATGGCGTAGGTCCCGACGACCACGAGAACCATCAGATTTGTATCGACCAAAATTCCTTTCGATCTGTAGCGCGCAAACAGCCAGTCCGGATACCCGGCGGCCATGACTTCATCCGACCAATCTCGCCGCAGCGATGCTGCGGACCTTCATGGACTTTATCTCTGCCGTGTCCTTGTCGATCAAAAAGGACTTGTAGCTGCGTTGCCCGCTGATTGGGTTCTCGAGGAAGCTGAGTGTGATCTGCCAGTCGCCCGAATCGAGCGACTCGGTCTCTTCCAGCCGCATCTCCCGCGGCGGGATCAGCTCTTGGAATTCCCGCACATAGGACACGGCGGCTTCGACTGCCTGTCTGACTCCGATCATGTCGCGTACTCCTGGCGGCTGCCGGCATCGGCATCAAACGGTTGTTTCTGCCCAGCGTAAGCTAATCAACCCGCTTGCTATTGCCAACCGAGTGCGCCCCCCTCAGCTCGCCTCCGCCAGCAGCGAGAGTTGCGACTTGCCGTTCTTCTCTGCCGCGAGGTCGGTCAGCGGGGTCGGGTACTCGCCCGTGAAGCAGTGGTCGGTGAACTGCGGCCGCGCCGGGTCGCGGCGCTCCTCGCCGACCGCGCGGTAGATGCCGTCGACCGACAGGAAGGCGAGGCTGTCGGCGCCGATATACTGGCGCATCTCCTCGATCGAGTGGGTGGCGGCAAGGAGCTTGTCGCGCTCCGGCGTGTCGATGCCGTAGTAGTCGGGATGCGTGATCGGCGGCGAGGCGATGCGGAAATGCACCTCCGTGGCGCCGGCCTCGCGCATCATCTGGACGATCTTCACCGAGGTTGTCCCGCGCACCAGCGAGTCGTCGATCAGCACGATGCGCTTGCCGGCCACCACGGCGCGGTTGGCATTGTGCTTGAGGCGGACGCCGAGCTCGCGCACCGACTGGGTCGGCTGGATGAAGGTGCGGCCGACATAGTGGTTGCGGATGATGCCGAGCTCGTAGGGCACGCCGGCCGCCTGGGCGTAGCCGATCGCCGCCGGCACGCCGGAGTCCGGCACCGGCACGACGACGTCGGCGGGGGCGGCCGCCTCGCGGGCGAGCTCGGCGCCCATGTTCTTGCGGACCTCGTAGACGCTGCGGCCGCCGACGATCGAATCCGGCCGCGAGAAGTAGATGTACTCGAAGATGCAGGGGCGCGGCGCCACCGGCGGGAACGGCTTGTAGCTGTGGGCGCCGGTCTCGTCGTAGACGAAGACCTCGCCGTTCTCGATGTCGCGGACATACTTGGCGCCGATGATATCGAGCGCGCAGGTCTCCGACGTGACGATCGGGCAGCCGTCCAGCTCGCCCAGCACCAGCGGCCGGATGCCGAGCGGGTCGCGGGCGGCGATCAGCTTCTTGTTGGTCATGGCGACCAGCGAGTAGGAGCCCTCCAGCTCGCGCAACGCCTCGACGAGCTTGTCGACGAAGCGGTTGCGCCGCGAGCGGGCGACGAGATGCAGGATCACCTCGGTGTCGCTGGTCGAATGCATCATGGCGCCTTCGCCGACGAGGCGGCGCCGCAAGGTGAGGCCATTGGTCAGGTTGCCGTTGTGGCCGACCGCGAAGCCGCCCGACTCCAGCTCGGCGAAGAAGGGCTGGACGTTGCGCAGGATGGTGCCGCCGGTCGTCGAGTAGCGGACGTGGCCGACCGCGATGTGGCCGGGGAGTTGCTCGATGATGTGGCGCTTCGAGAACGTGTCCTCGACCAGGCCGAGGCGACGCTCCGAGTGGAACCGGCTGCCGTCGAACGAGACGATGCCGGCCGCCTCCTCGCCGCGATGCTGCAGGGCGTGCAGGCCGAGCGCCGTGATGGCGGCGGCGTCGCGATGCCCGTAGATGCCGAAGACGCCGCACTCCTCGCGCAGGCGGTCGCCGTCGAGCGCCGGGTCGAAAAAGGTGGGGGCGGCGCGCTCGGTCGAAACGGTCATGGACGGGTCCTCGGGCCTTCGGTGCGGGCCGGCCGGGCCCGCGAGAGTGGCCGGCGGCGCCGACCATGAAAAACAGAACATCGACCGCTCCGTCGATCCTGCTTTCGCAGGGGACGGACCGGCCGACGCATCGGTCGCGGCCTTTCTTGGGGGCCGCGTCTGGTTACAGCACGGTCGCTACCGCAGGGTCACGGACCGGCCGGTCGGGGCGCCGACCTCCGCCCGCTGCTCCCGATTCGACGGGTCACGATCGGAGCGCTGCTCGGGCGGCGGCTCGGCATCCTCGTCGGCGGGCCGCTTCTTGAACCGCTTCAAGATGGTGTTCTCGGGGTCTTCCGGCAACAGCGACATCAGCCATTGGCCGGTGCCCTGCAGCACGACCCGCGACCTGGCGTTGAGCACTGCCTCCGGCTGCGACTTCGTCGGGACCAGCCAGTCGAAGAAGATGAAGGCGACGACGACGATCAAGAGGCCGCGGCCGAGTCCGAACAGGAAGCCGAGCGTGCGGTCGAGGGCGCCGATGCGGCTGTCGAGGATGCGGTCCGAGATGCGCACCGTCAGGGCCGAGACGATGATCAGGGTGAGCAGGAAGACGCCCCCCGCCACCGCGCCCATCGCCACGTAGTCGTTGTTGAAATACTGCTTGGCCCAGGGCAGCAGCTTGGGAAACGCATAGAGCGTCGCGACGGCGGCGCAGCCCCACGAGGCGATCGACAGCACCTCGCGCATGAAGCCGCGCACCATGGCGAGCAGCCCCGAGACCAGCATCACGACGATCAGGAAGATGTCCAGGTACATCTAAGGCGGGCTCGCTCGCGGGCGCGTTCAAAGAGGCGCGGTCACACAGGGCGCGTTCATATCGTGGCGCGTTCACATCCGCCGCCGGTGCGGAAGGCGGCCGGCGGCGCGGCCCGTGTATAGAGCATTTCCCGCCGCCCTGGGAACCGGCCGGGCGACAAATCCACGGGCCTCGCGGACGGTTCGCCCGCCCCTGTGGCGGGACGGTCATGCACGGGGAGGGCCGTCTCTCGGGCAGTGCGGCGCTATTCGGTCCGCGGGATCGCCCGCAGGCGTTTCGATCGATATCGGGCGAGGAGGCGGTCGCGCAGCATCCGGAAGAAGCCGGGCGGCAGAAAGCCGTAAGCCGCGGAGCCGAGATCGCCCGGAACCACGGGCCGCAGGTCCGGACCGGGCCAGACGAAGTCGTTCGCCTCCGTCAGCACCACCCAGGATCGCTCGGCGTCGAGGCCGAGTCGCTTCTTGGTGACTTGGGGGATTTCCAGTCCGTCGGAGGGATCGGACGGTGCCGAGCGGGTGATCGGGAGCACCCGCACGCGCGGTGCATCGTCGTCCCGGATCACGACAAGCACGACGGCGCACGGCCGGTCCTTGGCTCCTTCCTCCCGCCCTTCGCGGGCTTCCCGCGCCCACAGATAGGCGTATCGAACGACGAGGCCGGGACGGGGAAGCGGCCAGCTCACGGGCGCCAGTCTTTCAGCTCCTCGTCGAGATGCTCGTGGCCGGGCGGCACCTCGGACTCGGCGATGCGGGCGATCTCGTCCTCGGTGAAGGCGTCCAACTCCACCACGCGACGGTCGCGCTGCTTGAGGCGGGCATACTCGTCGGCCGACAGCACCACCAGACGGTCACGGCCGTTCTTGGTGATGGTGACCGGCTCGGTCAGGGCCTTGTCGGACAACGTCCCGAAATTCCGAATGAACTCCGCCGTCGACACCTTCATGGGCGCATCATCCGCATGATCTGAATTATACAGATCATGCGCGTGATATCCTGGTTCGGCAAGCCGCGGCTGCGGCGCGCCTTCAGCTTTTCGCCTCCCGCCGCTGCGCCGGGCGGTTCGGGACGATCCGCGCCACGAGGTCCGCGAGGCTCGCCACCGGGGCGAGGGCGAGGCCGTCGCGCTCGGCCCCGCGGGTGGCGTCCGGCACCACGGCGCGGGCGAAGCCGAGTTTTTGGGCCTCCTTCAGCCGGGCCGGAGCGTGCGACACCGGGCGGACCGCGCCCGACAAAGATACCTCGCCGAAATGCACGGCGTCGGACGGCAGTGGCGTCTTGGCGAGCGACGAGACCAGGGCGGCAGCGGCGGCGAGATCGGCGGCCGGCTCGGCGATGCGCAGGCCGCCGGCGACGTTGAGATAGACGTCGTAGCCTCCGAGCTTGACGCCGCAATGGGCCTCGAGCACCGCCAGCACCATGGCGAGGCGGCTCGGATCCCAGCCGACCACGGCGCGGCGCGGCGTGCCGAGCGAGGTCGGGGCGACCAGGGCCTGGATCTCGACCAAGAGCGGCCGCGTCCCCTCCATGCCGGCGAATACGGCCGTGCCCGGCGCCCCGAGGTCGCGCTCGGACAGGAACAGGGCGGACGGGTTCGACACCTCGGACAGGCCGCCGCCCGTCATCTCGAAGACGCCGATCTCGTCGGTCGGGCCGAAGCGGTTCTTCACGGCCCTCAAAATCCGGAAATGGTGGCCGCCTTCGCCCTCGAAGGAAAGCACCGCGTCGACCATGTGCTCGACGACGCGGGGACCTGCGATCTGGCCGTCCTTGGTGACGTGGCCGACGAGAATCACGGCCGCGCCGGCCCGCTTGGCGAAGCGGATCAGGAGCTGGGCGGAGGCCCGCACCTGCGTCACGGTGCCGGGAGAGGACTCGACCATGTCGGTCCACATGGTCTGGATCGAGTCGATGACGACGAGCCGAGGAACCTTGCCCTGCGAGAGGGTTGCAATGATGTCCTCGACCGATGTCTCGGCCGCGAGCTCGACCGGAATCTTCGTGAGACCCAGCCGCTCGGCGCGCAGCCGGACCTGCGCGACCGACTCTTCGCCGGTGATGTAGACGGCGCGGTGGCCGGCCGCGGCGAGCGCCGCGGCGATCTGGATCAGCAGCGTCGATTTTCCGATCCCGGGGTCGCCGCCGACCAGGAGCACCGAGCCGGGGACCAGGCCGCCGCCCGCCACCCGGTCGAACTCGCCGTTCTTCGAGGCGATGCGCGGCGCCTCCTTCTGCTCGCCGGCGAGCGGCGCGAGCGGGAACGGCTTGCCCTTGCGGGGCGGCCGGCCGGGGCCTGAGAACACCCGCTCGGCGGCGGCATTCTCCTCCGAAATGGTGTTCCACTCGCCGCAGGCGTCGCACTTGCCCTGCCAGCGATTGTAGGCGGCGCCGCAGTTCTGGCAGACGAACTCTTGGGTCTTCTTGGCCATGCCGGATACGGGCGCGAGCGCCGGCCCGAAGTCAACGATTCGGCCGCGCCCCTCGCAATTCACAGCGGTCGTGCTATATGGAGCATACTGCAATATCGCAGTGAGGAGCCCCATGCCTGCTTTCTTGCAGTCGAGCCCAGCGCCGGATCTCCTGGCCCACGACAGCCACGGCCTCGCTTTGAAGGGCTTCTTCGCGATCGTCGACCGCTGGGGCGCCGACAACCGCATCGCGCGAAAAATGCTCGGCAACCCGGCCGAGCGGACCTTCTACGACTGGAAGCGCGGCCGGGTCGGGCGGCTGCCGGACGACACGCTGCGGCGGATCGGCTACGTGGCCGGCATCTGGAAGGCGCTGCAGATCGTCTATTCGGACCCGGCGCTTGCCGATTCGTGGCCGAGCCGTCCGAATGCCGCGTTCGGCGGTCAGACGCCGCTCGCCCGGATGGCGGCCGGCGACGTCACCGATCTCGCCGCCGTGCGGGCCTATCTCGATGCCGCCCGCGCCCCCTGGTCCTGAGCCAAGTGGCGAAGAGGCCGGCGAGGACGCCGTCCCGGCGCGGCTCGTCGACTGGCCGCTGGCGTGGCGCATCATCGCGTCGCGCTATCCGCCGATCGACCTGTTCGAGCGTCTCACCCCCGATCCGGCCGTCTGGGACGTGCTCGCGGCGCTGGAGCAGGCCACCAACCCGCGGGTGCGCGACGCCATCGGCGAGATCGCGCTGGTCCCGCCGGAGCGGCGGGTGAGCGGGCCGGGCGCCTCCTTCGTCATGGCGGCCTTCACGCATCTCAACCCGAAGGGCTCGCGGTTTTCCGATGGGAGCTTCGGCGTCTATTACGCGGCGGCGTCGCTCGACACGGCGATCGCCGAGACCGTGCACCACTTCGCCCGCTTCGCCGCCGACGCCGGTGATCCGCGCCGCCGCGAGGACATGCGGGTGCTGGTCGGCGCCGTCCGCCGTCGCCTGGACGATGTCGCGGCCCTGCCGGCGGCGATCCGGGCCGGGCTGCTCGACCCGGACTCCTACGCCGTGAGCCAGGCCTTCGGACGCGCGCGGCGGGCGGCCGGCAGCGACGGGCTCGTCTATCCGAGCGTCCGGCAGCCGGGGGGCGACTGCGTCGCGGTGTTCTGGCCCGACGTCGTCGCGGTGCCGGTGCAGGAGCGCCATCTTCAGTACGAGTGGGACGGGCAACGGGTCTGGCGGTATTTCGACTATTCCCGTGACGCCTGGGTGCGGCTCCGCTGAGCCCCTATCTCTGGGGAGCCCGCCGGTATCGTCCGGCGGCACAGGGCATGCAACGTACGCGCGCATGCCGAAGACGGCCATGAAGGGCCGCAGGGGACCGAAAGCTGAAAGACATGTCCGACGTGATCGTTCTGGGGGCCGGGATCGCCGGGGTGGCGGCCGCCCTTCACCTGCAGCGGCGCGGCCGTTCCGTCGCGCTGGTCGACCGGCAGGCCCCGGGGCGCGAGACCAGCTACGGCAATGCCGGCATCATCCAAGGCGAGGCGGTCGAGCCCTATCCGATGCCGCGCGACTTGGCGGCCCTTCTCGGCGTGGTGCTCGGGCGCGGCAATGACGTGCGCTACGACCTCGCCGCGCTGCCCGGCCATGTCGCGCCGCTGCTGCGCTACTGGTGGTACTCGGCACCGGCCCGGCACCGCACCCTCGCGCTCGCCTGGGCGGGCCTGATCCGCCACGCGACCGCCGAGCACCAGGACCTGATGACGGCCGCCGGCGTGCCGGACGACCTGGTTCGTCGCGACGGCTTCTTCGACATGCACCGCTCCGAGAAGAAGCTCGACGCCGAGACGCTGCGGGCTGAACGGCTGCAGCGCGACCACGGCGTCGCGTTCCGCCGGCTGACGCCTTCCGAGCTTTTGGACGCCGAGCCGGCGCTGAAGACCGGTGGGGCGGGGGCGATCCATTGGCGCGACTCGTGGACGGTGCGGGATCCGGGCACGCTGGTCGCCGCCTATGCCGACCTCTTCACGCGCTCCGGCGGGACGTTCGTTCACGGCGATGCAGATACGCTGGCGGCTTTGCCGTCCGGCGGGTTCCGGGTGCAGACCGCCGACGGGCCGCTGGAGGCGGCCGCCGTGGTCGTCTCGCTCGGTCCGTGGTCGGCCGCGCTGCTGCGCCGCTTCGGCCAACGAATCCCGATGGTGCGCAAGCGCGGCTATCACCGGCACTACCGAGTCGGGACGGCGCTGTCGCGGCCGCTGCGCGACGCCGCCTTCGGCTATGTGGCGGCGCCCATGACGGCGGGCCTGCGGCTCACCACCGGAGCCGAGTTCGCCGGCATCGACGCGCCGGCGTCGCCCGTGCAACTCGCGCGGGCCGAGGCCGCGGCGCGCGACCTCGTCGACCTCGGCGCACCGGTCGAGAACGCACCGTGGCTCGGCACCCGCCCGTGCCTGCCCGACATGCTGCCGCTGATCGGCGCGGCGCCCGGCCACGAGGGCCTGTGGCTCCACTTCGGCCACGGCCACCAGGGTTTTACGCTCGGCCCGGCGACGGGTCGCCTGCTTGCCGAGATGATGACGGGCGAGCCGACGCTGGTCGACCCGGCGCCGTTCGCGCCGGGGCGCTGGTGGCGGTGAGGGCTCGGGCCGTCATTCCGGGGCGCGGGCCGAGAGGCCCGCGAACCCGGAATCCAGCGACGGAGGCCGAAATCCTGGGTTGGATTCCGGGTTCGCAGCTTCGCTGCGCCCCGGAATGACGGCGTTCGGAGCGTTGCCCCTCAGCTCCGCCAGCTGCGGTGATAGCGGCGGCCGAGGCTGGTGAGGACCTCGTAGGAGATCTGGCCGCCGAACGGGGCGGCGGCATCGACCGGGAACTCCTCGCCCAAGAGCGTCACCCAGTCGCCGCGCCGCGGTGACACCTCGGGCAGCGCCGTCACGTCGATGGCGAGCAGATCCATCGAGATGCGGCCGACGATCGGGCAGCGTTTTCCCACCACCACGGCCTGTGGCTGGGTCTGCCCGAGTGCCGCGCTCGCGCGCAAGAATCCGTCGCCGTAGCCGACCGCGGCGATGGCGATGCGGGATTCCCGCGGGGCCGTCCAGGCGGCGCCGTAGCCGACCGTCTCGCCGCGCCGGATTTTTCGGACCTGGACGACACGCGCCTCCAGCCGCACCACCGGCCGCATCGGGTTCTCCGATCCGGGGATCGGGTTGCCGCCGTAGAGTGCGATGCCGGGCCGCACCATCTCGCAATGGGTCGACGGGCCGAGGAACACGCCGGACGAGTTGGCGAGCGAGGCGTCGGTACCGCGGAACAGCATGCGGACCTCGCGGAACGCCTGGATCTGGCGCTCGTTCAGCGGATGCGCCGGCTCGTCGGCGCAGGCGAGGTGGCTCATGACGAGCGAGATGCCGTGGTCGGGCGCCTCGAGCCGCGGCGCGAGCGCGGCGGCGTCCTCGAGCGACAGGCCGAGGCGGTTCATGCCGGTGTCGACATGCAGCGCGGCGCCGCCCGTCCACGCATTGACGCGGCAGAACGCGTCCCACTCGACCAGCTCGGCCATGCTGCCGATCACCGGCCGCACGCGGGCGTCGGCGAAGGCGGCGGCGCCGGCCGGCGGGATGCCGTTGAGCACGTAGATCACCGCGTCCGGCACGGCGCGCCGCAGCGTGCGCGCCTCGGTCAGATGGGCGACGAAGAAGGTCTTGCAGCCGGCCCGCGCCAGCGCGCCGGCGACCTCGACGAGGCCGCAGCCATAGGCGTCGGCCTTCACCACGGCGGCACAGTCGGCCGGCATGACGCGGCGGGCGAGGTCGCGCCAGTTGGCGACGAGGGCGGCGAGATCGACGGTGAGCACGCCGCCCGTCTCCATCACGGGCGGGCCGGCCTCGGACACCGGCACGCTCTTCGGGGCGTCGGCGGACGGTCCGGAGGCGGCGTCCTGGGCGGCGGCGCCGGCGGCCGCCTGGCTCTCGTCCGCGCGCGTCCTCTCCTGCACCGTCATGGCTCCCTCCGTTCGGCTCCGGCCACGGCGGCCGGAGGACCGGCACTAGACCCGTTCGCCGGACAGGACAAGGGCGGGAACGGGCAGGGCGCTCGCCCTCCTTCTCCCCGCGGGCGGGGAGAAGGTCGGGATGAGGGGGCCTCGCCGCGGGTCTCTGCGCCGGAGAGGCACCCCCTCATCCGACGCGCCGCAGGCGCGGCGAGCCACCTTCTCCTCGCCCGCGGGGAGAAGGATCAGGGGCCATCCGTCCGGCGACGGATGACGACCTCGATCGCTCATCGTTCCGACATCCGTGTCCCGGACGCGGTGCAGCGCGCAGCGGTGCATCGCGAGCCGGGACCCAGGGAGACAGGGCAGGGGGCTCGCGCTCCTTCTCCCCGCGGGCGGGGAGAAGGTCGGGATGAGGGGGCGTTGCCGCGAATCTCTACGCCGGGGAGGCACCCCCTCATCCGACTCGCCGCTGGCGCGGCGAGCCACCTTCTCCCCGCCCGCGGGGAGAAGGAAGGGCGGCCCGATCCGCCTCGTCCGGGACACGCGAGCCCCGGGGGGCGCCCCGCCTCAATCCCCCATCCGCTCCGGGAGCTTGTCCTCGTCGGCGAGGTCGGCGAAGCGGGTGACCTCGGCCTTGAACTGCAGCTGCACCGTGCCGGTCGGGCCGTGGCGCTGCTTGCCGATGATCACCTCGGCCTTGCCGTGCACGGCGTCCATCTCGGTCTGCCACTTGTAGTGCTCCTCGGTGCCCGGCCGCGGCTCTTTGTTCTTGAGGTAGTATTCCTCGCGGAACACGAAGATCACCACGTCGGCGTCCTGCTCGATCGAGCCGGATTCACGCAGGTCCGAGAGCTGCGGACGCTTGTCGTCGCGGCTCTCGACCTGGCGCGAGAGCTGGGACAGCGCGATGATCGGCACCGCGAGCTCTTTCGCGAGCGCCTTGAGCCCGGTGGTGATCTCGGTGATCTCCTGGACGCGGCCCTCCGAGGCGCGCTTCGAGGAGCCCGACAGAAGCTGGATGTAGTCGATCACCAGGAGGTCGAGGCCGCGCTGGCGCTTGAGCCGCCGGGCCCGCGCCGCGAGCTGGGCGATCGAGATGCCGCCGGTCTCGTCGATGTAGAGCGGCACCTCCTCCATGACGCGGGCGGCCTCCGCGATGCGGTCGAACTCGTGCGCCTCGATCTCGCCGCGGCGGATCTTGTAGGAGGGGATCTCGGTCTGCTCGGCGATGATGCGGGTGGCGAGCTGCTCGCACGACATTTCGAGCGAGAAGAAGCCGACGATGCCGCCGTTCACCGATTCGATGCGGCCGTCCGGGCGCACGCCGCCCTCCCAGGCCTTCGCCACGTTGTAGGCGATGTTGGTGGCGAGCGAGGTCTTGCCCATGCCGGGGCGCCCGGCCAGCACGATCAGGTCCGAGTGCTGCAGCCCGCCCATCATGCGGTCGAGATCCTTGAGGCCGGTCGCGATGCCGGACAGCGAGCCGTCGCGCTGGTAGGCCTGCGCGGCCATGTCGACGGCCGCCGTCAGGGCCTGGGCGAAGCGCTGGAAGCCGCCGTCGTAGCGGCCGGATTCGGCGAGCTCGAACAGGCTCTTCTCGGCCGCCTCGATCTGGTCGCGCGGGCTCGAATCGACGGCCGCGTCATAGGCCTCGTTGACGAGGTCCTCGCCGATGCCGATCAGGGCGCGGCGCAGCGCCAGGTCGTAGATGGTGCGGCCGTAGTCCATGGCGTTGATGACGGTCGTCGCCTCGGCGGCGAGCCGCGCCAGGTACTGGCTGCCGGTCAGCCCGGCGACGTCGAGATCGGCGGGCAGGAAGGTCTTGAGCGTCACCGGGGTCGCGGTCTTGCCGGCCCGGATCAGGCTCGTCGCCAGCTCGAAGACCTTCTGGTGGATCGGCTCGAAGAAATGCACCGGCTCGAGGAAGTCGGAGACCCGGTAGAACGCCTCGTTGTTGACCAGGATGGCGCCGAGCAGCGCCTGCTCGACCTCGATATTGTGAGGCGCCGTGCGAAACGCCGGGGCGGTTGCGGGGGTCAGCTTGCGGGCGACGGTCTCGAGGGCCATGGGCGTCGGCGATCTACTTTATGCGGTCACGGTTCTTGTCGGCGGGCCGGGTCCGGAAACGGACGCAGGCCCGGTGACGCCGTGCGGCGTCGGTTGCACGCAAGCTCGCCAGGATACGCGGCACCAAGCTCGGGAGGCGGGGAGATAGCGCAAGCGGCGCCCGGGGGCGAGCCCGGAGCGGGGCGCGCGGCCGACTCGTCCCCACAGATCACCGCCGAAAAAATTGTCCGCAGCGTGTCGGGCATTCCCGCTTGACTGTGGCCGAGCGAGCGAGGGGGGCGGGCTGGCGAAAGAACCGGGGGCGGGCGGGGGGCGGTGACGATCGCGGCCACGAAAAAACGGGCCCCGCGTGGCGGAGCCCGTCTGTCTCGGCAGGGTCGCGGCGACGTGGCCGGACCCGACGCGGCCCGTTACCGCGTGGTGGTCGGGTAGCCGCGCTCCGCATAGGGCTCGTCGGTCGACATCGCCTTGGAGAACGGCACCAGCTGCCAGAGGGCCGAGAGGCCGACCAGGACATAGACGATGCGCGACAGCGTCGCGCTCTGGCCGCCGAACAGCGTGGCGACGAGATCGAACTGAGCGAGGCCGACGAGGCCCCAGTTCACGCCGCCGACGATGACGAGCAGCAGCGTGATCAGATTGATGGCTTTCATTGCGTGGCTCCTGTGAGATCGGTCTCACAGGGTGAAACGACGGGCGGCGCCGTTGTTCCGTCGCCTTGACACGAACGCCGTGGAGCGGGGCGAACGGTCGCGGATGCGACCGCCCTCCGGCTCACAGGGTGGTCGCATGCTCCCGTCGTTCGCCGCGCAGGACCTGGGCGATCGCCACCGGCACCACGATGTAGAGCACCACCGACAGCACCAGCGTGTCCCACGGCACCGTGATGGCGGACAGGCCGAGCCGCAGGCCGACCACGGGCGCGAAGGCGAACACCATGATGGTGTCGTCGAGCGCCACCTGCGAGAGGGTGAAATGCGGCTCGCCCTTGGTGAGATGCGACCATACGAAGACCTTGGCGGTGCAGGGCGCCGCGGCCAGGATGATCAGGCCGGCGACGTAGCTGTCGATCTGATCGGCCGGCAGCCACGGCCGGAACAGATACCCGACGAAGAGCCAGCCGAGCGCCGCCATCGAGAACGGCTTGACGGCCCAGTTGACGAACAGCGTCACGCCGGCTTCAGCCGTCCGATCACGGCACCGGCGACGATCGCGATCAGGAGGCCGAAGCCCAGAGAGGCGAGCGCCACCTGCCAGCCGAGCAGCGCGAGCAGGAGCCCCAGCGCCACCTCGTTGACCATCGGGCGGCGATCAGGAACGAGAAGGTGACGCCGAGCGGCACGCCGGCCGAGACGAAGCCGATGAACAGCGGAACGGCCGAGCACATATGCGAGCAAGCGCATAAGTTCGTCCACCACAAGCGCGGCGCAAAAAAAGGGCCGGCGACGTGCGCCGGCCCTCTGGGCGTCACCGCTCGGCGGTGCGTCAGTCGATGTTGCCCTTCGCCTGGTCGTGGCGATCCGGCGCCGAGAGGCTCGTGTAGCCGCCGCGGGAGCCCCAGCCCTGCGGGGCGGACGCGTAGGCGCCATAGGCCTCGAACGGCAGGACCGGGGCGGCGCCCCAGGCCTGGCCGGCCGCATAGACGTCGCGCGGCGCCTGGACCTGCTGGCGCGGCGCGGCGAGCGCGCCCGAGACGGTCGCGAGGGTCACGGCGGCCGCGATGGCGAGACGGGCGGGGGTACGGACGATGGTCGACATGGTTGTTGTTCTCCGAAAGAACGGCAGCGCAGACGGATAAGGTCGCCGCCGGGGAGGATGTGCGTTGTCCGTCGCCGGCTGATGTGCGGTGCAACACCCGGCTTCGCCAATCAACAAAAGGTGTCGGCGCGCGGGCTTGAAAGTCGTTTCGTCTGTATTATCGGCCATCGAAAGATGGCGAAGCGTATTCGTGGATCGGCCGAAGATGTCCAAAAGTCGGCATGACGAAGGCGGGTTCTTGCTGCGGTGCAAATACATGCGTGCGCGAGTGCAATGACACGCCGCCACGCCTCGGGCAGCCGCCCGTGATCTCGGCGGCCCGGTGTCGCAGCCGCGCGACAGGGCCGGGGCCGAGATCCCGGGGGAGGTCACGATTCGGGGGACGATGATCGCGGTCGGGCCGTCCGATCGCGGCCGTCCCGCACGCCCGGACGGCCGGCGTCGAGGGGGCTTCCGGGCCGGGACGGGTCGGTCACGCCTCGAAGCGGGTGACGATGTCCTTCAGGGCCGGCCGCGGCCGATCCTCCGGCGTGCCGTCGAAGCGGCCGATATGGACGAAGCCGATGAACTTCTCGTGGTCGTCGAGCCCGAAGGCGCGCGCCACCTGGGCGTCGTAGGCGTACCACTCGGTCAGCCAGCACGCCGCGTAGCCGAGCGCGTGCGCGGCGAGCAGCAGGTTCTGGGCGGCCGCGGCGGCCGAGAGCTGCTGCTCGACGGCCGGGATCTTGGCGCTCTCGACCGGGCTCCACACCACGCCGACGACCAGCGGCGCGCGGGCGAGCCGGTTGGTCTCGAAGTAGATCTGGTCGCCGGAGGCGTCCGGGTACTTGGCCGCGTAGGCCGACGCGATGGCGGCGCCGGCCTCCTCGCGGTGGTCGCCCTCGAAGACGATGAAGCGCCACGGGACGAGCTTGCCGTGGTCCGGAACCCGCGCCGCGATGGTCAGCATCGTGTCGAGGTCCGCGGCGCTCGGCGGCGGGCCCTGGAGCTGGTCGGGCTTTACGGAGCGGCGGGTTTTCAAGAGCGCGAGGGCGTCGGGCATGGTGGAAAATCTCCCCGTGGCGCGGCAATCGGAACGGCCGTCCGGCTAGCACACGCAGCAATCCGGATAAAGGCCGCGCGACCCGACCGTGGCATGAAATTGCCTCAAAGGGGCGCGTATCTGTCGCAATGATCAGGGCAGGGGGTGGCTCGATCCGAGTCTCGACCGGGTTTGCGCGCGTCGCCAGGGGTGTCGCGGCCGCGTCGGCGCTCGCCGTCGCGCTGGCGCTCGGTCCGTTCGGGCTCGGCGCGTCACCGGCCGCCGCCCAGAACCGGCCCGAGCAGGCGATCGTCGGCGCCATGCAGCGTTTCATGAACTCGCTGCCCTTCGGCGGGCTGGCCACACCCTCGCCGAGCCAGAAGCCTCTCCCTCCGGGTCCCGGGATGGTGCCGCGACCGAGCCGGGACGTGCCGACCTCCGCGACAGGCCCGCAACTCCAGTCGCTGGCGCCGCCGCCGGCCGGCGCCGCGGCGCCGATGCCGCTCGGCCCCGGCCCGGCGATTCCCGTGTCGCCGTCGACGGCCAGCATCTCGCCGGCCGTCTCCAAGGACGTGCCGCTCACCCTCGCCGCCCGCTATGGTCGCGAGAGCGCCCCGGTCAACGGCGGCGTCGTGTGGCGCGTCTATCCGGTGCGGCCGGACATCACCGGCTCGTTCCGCCCGGTGCGCGAGGATCGCACCCCGACCCCGACGCTCGCGCTGCCGCCGGGCGACTACGTGGTGCACGCCGCCTTCGGCCTCGCCAGCGCGGCCAAGACCGTGTCGCTGCGCAACGAGCCGGTGCGCGAGGTGTTCGACCTGCCGGCCGGCGGGCTGCGCATCGAGGGCCGGGTCGGCGACGTGCGCATCCCGCACGGCCAGATCGCCTTCGACATCTTCCGCGGCAGCCAGTTCGAGGAGGGCGAGAAGCGCCAGATCGCCGCCGGCGTCGCCACCGGCGATGTCGTGATCGTGCCCGAGGGGACCTATCACATCGTCTCCAACTACGGCGACTCCAACGCGGTGGTGCGCTCCGACATCAAGGTGCAGCCCGGCAAGCTCACCGACGTCACGGTGACTCACCGGGCCGCCGTGATCACGCTCAAGCTGGTCGGCGAGCGCGGCGGCGAGGCGCTCGCCAACACGAGCTGGACCGTGCTGACGCCCGGCGGCGACGTCATCAAGGAGACGATCGGCGCCTTCCCGCGCGTCGTGCTGGCCGAGGGCGAGTACCGCGCCATCGCGCGCAACGACGGCCGCACCTCCGAGCGCGAGTTCAAGGTCATCACCGGCGTCGACGGCGAGATCGAGCTTCTGGCCCGGCGCTAGAACCAGTTTCCGCTGACGTCGACCCACACTCCGCTCAGGCCCGCGAAAGCGGGCATCCAGAGCGCCACGACATGCGGCCCCTGGGTCCCTGCCTTCGCGGGGACGAACGGAACTCGGGGCCGATTCATCGAAGCTGAAAGCCGCTCCGAGAGCGGGTGCGCCCGCAGCGCTCGTCCGAGCCTCGCGCCACACGACCGATCTCGCGGATGTGTCGCGACAAGCCGCGGTCGGCGGGCCATCCTGGCGCACGAGTTTGCGAATCACGTCTTTCCGGCCGTCGGGCCGTGTCCGGGATTGCACATGCCACATCAGGCCTTGCCGTATCGGTTCGTGTCGCATCAGATCTTGTCGCGTCAGGTCTTGTCGCATCAGATCTTGTCGCATCGGCGCGCGTCGCGTCGTCGTTCCCTCGCCGTGCTCGTTGCGCTTCTCTTCGTCTGCCTGGGGCCGATCGTCCTCGCCGGCGCGGCGTCGGCGCAGAGTCCGGGGCCGCGCCCCGGCGCCGTCGTCCCGCCCGATCCGGAGCGCGGCGCGGCGATCGCCACGCGCTGGTGCGCGACCTGTCACGTCACCTCGGAGGATCAGACCCAGGCGACCGGCGAGGCGACGCCGTTCCCGGCGCTGGCGCGGCGCAACGCCTTCGACGCCGCCGCGCTGGCGTTGTTCCTGCTCGACCCGCATCCGCGGATGCCGGACATGAATCTCACCCGCGCCGAGGCGAACGACCTCGCCGCCTATGTCCGCAGCCTCGCCCCGAAGTGATCAGGTCCGACCGGCGCCGCCGAGCCCGCCGTGTCCGGACGTCCTCACTTGTGGAAATAGAGGATCCCCGACAGCACGACCCCGAGAACGAGCAGCGATCCGCCGATCGCCGCCTTGGCGCGGTCGGAGACGATCGGGACGTCGAGGGTCGGCGGCTTCTTGCGTTCGGCGGCGACCAGCAGCGACGCGCCGCCGAGCATCATCCCGGCGAACACCATATAGAGCGACTGCAGCGTCATCGGCCGGCGCTCAGCGGGCGGGCGTCGCCGGGGCGGCGGGAGGC
>NZ_JBEOMB010000145.1:0-9323 GCF_046000175.1 Rhodoplanes sp. SY1 | reverse complement strand
CCAGCGCCTCGGGCGAGAGTCGCGACGGCACGATCCAGGCGGACGGCATCGGCACGCCGGCCGGCGGCGAGGCCGCGTCTCCGGCGGCCTGTCGGGTGGTGTCGGTGGTGCGCCGCCGGTGCCGCGTCATGCTCGCCTGCCAGTGTTCTCGTCGTAGCCCGCATGGAGCGAAGCGGAATGCGGGGGGTGCATCGCGGGCTCTGATCGCCGGGTCGGACCGCGGGATGGATCGCGTTTTTGGGCCGCGCCGGCGGTCCCGCATTCCGCTTCGCTCCATGCGGGCTACGAGGCTCCCTCACGGCACGGCCTCCCTGTCCCGCGACGCGCGCGGCGCCCGGGGTGTGCCCATGACCTGCACCCGGCCCTTCTCTTGAAAAAGACCGAGGGAGGGGGAGCGCCGGGAGGCGCCACACCGTTTGTCCGTGCGTTTGGGAGTGCGGCGCGCATCGCGCCCCGAAGGGCTCGACACGCGCGCCTCCCGGCGCTCCACCGCGGCGATTTCGGTTGTTCGGCCGCGCTTGGGGTTCGACCGACCGGGCCGAGACCTCGTCAGCGATACTCCTCGCGCCCGGGTCGTGGTGCCCGGAGGGCGGGGCCCGAACACCCCCGGGAGCGCGGCGGACGAGGCCGCGCCCGCAGGCGCCGCATTCGCCGGCCGGTTTCCCGGTCGTTCCGGCGACCGGTGTCGGGTGCGGCTCGCGCCGTGCCCCAGCACCCGGCCCGCTCCGCCGCCCGACGTCACCGGTCGACGTCCCTCGTGGAGCAGGACGGGACGGAGTATAGGAATTTTGTCCGCAGACGCAAGGTGGGGTGATCGACGGCGCGATGGTCTTCAACGCCCGCCCTCGCAGCCCGCCGTCGTAGCCCGCATGGAGCGAAGCGGAATGCGGGTCCGCCGCCGGCTGGATTCCGGGTTCGGCGCGATGCGCCGCCCCGGAATGACCGAGAAAAGCAAAGCCCTCGCCTGCGCGGACGACGACCACCGCGAGGCCGTGCCTTCACTCCTGACTCGGCGCTTCCGGGGCTCGTCCCGTGCCCCACCCCGATAGGCGACGCATCGGTGCCGTGCTAGCCTTGCGTCATGACGACCCGAAAGCTCGCGGCAGCCCTGGCACGCGTCGAGACCTGGCCCGCGGCGGCGCAGGACCAGCTCGCCGACCTCGCCTTCGAGATCGAGGCCTCGCTCGCCGGCCCCTATGAGCCGACACCCGAGGAGCAGGCCGGCATCGACCGCGGCCTCGCCGACGCGACGGCCGGCCGCTTCGCCTCGGACGCTGAGGTCGAGTCCGTGCTGGCCAGGCTGCGGCGGCCGTAGACATTGCGCGATCGTGACGATCCGGTCGAGTCGCGGAATACAGTTGCGCTATTCCGCCTACGGAACCCAGCTACGCTTTCTGGCTAAACGCCGCTCGACGTGCATGCCGGTCTCAGTCGTTCCTGCGTCGCGCCAGGCGGCAAAAGATAAGTCTAACTTCGAACCCGTGCAGGGAGAGGCGGATGCCTCTTATTGAAATCAAAATCGAAAACTACCGCGGCATCGGCCTTCGACAATCAATTACTTTCGCGTCACCTAATGGGCACACTGAAGGAAGCGGGTTGACTGTCATGGTTGGCCCAAACAATTCCGGAAAGAGTACGGTCTTGCGTGCAATTAGCGCAATGTGCTCTCAAGATGACGAATTTATCGCAGAGATCGAGGATCGACGAGGCGCAAATTTCCCTATTGTTTCGTTGATGATAGAGATATCTGGCCAAAAGCATTTGCTGCATACCGAAACGGTAGATCGGTCGGCGTATCTTAAAATTATCGGCAGAGATCCGCAAAAGCCAATTGTTCACCGCTATATTCCAGCAAGAAGACCATGGAAAGATAGGTTTTCACGCAATGTTGGATACGTTCGCGATGCATATGAATCTGACTCCGATCGCTTCAGAAAGAATGACGAATTTTATATCGATACAATGTTTGGCAATATGCTGCACGAGGTAGAGCGAGACCCTAAACTCAAGCGGGAGTATATCAATACACTGCGATTCATCGAACCCAGTATTAAAGATTTCTGGGTGGATCGAGGATATGGGCAAGATTTCCTCGCTTTCGAGAGCACTTCAGGATTTTCACACTGAGCAGGAATTGTTGGCGAGGGGATACAGAACCTTTTTCGAATGTGCTTTTCGTTGCTTTCTCAGAAATGTGATGAAGTGCTCCTTGTAGACGAGCCAGAACTGTCCCTTCATCCACAAAGTCAACGTCGGCTTTATGATTTGCTAGCTCGCCAGGCGAAAAACCGACAAGTGATCGTCAGTACGCATTCGGTTCATTTTGTCGATTGGAGGCACATAAAGTCTGGAACTAAAATATACCGAGCAAACTTAGCTTCAGGACAAGGGAGTGTCTTCAATTCGCTCGGCAGAAGAACAATACGTCGCATAACTGCAATTGCAGAGAAGGATCCGCGAAACCAGCGGGCATATGACGCTCTTGCTAAAGAGGTTTTCTTTTCTCGAGGCTGCGTCTTGCTTGAGGGCTATGAGGATGCTCATATTCTTCAAAAATATTTCATCGACTCCGGTAATGGATACATTGAGATATTTGGGTATGGGAGCGGCGGAGCGACTGGAATTCTGGCTTGGCTGACCGCCTGCAACGAACTTGGAATTCCTGCGGTAGCAGTATTTGACGGAGATGGCGCTGGGCTGAAAGCACTTAGAAAAGCCAGAGAACAATTCGGTGCAAGTGAACAGATACTCTTGTTGAGAATTCCAACTCCCGACATTCGAGATAAATATACAGAATGCGGCAACACACCAAGCACACGATCAGCGCTTGACAAATATGGAATGTTTACAGAACAATGGGAACTCAAGCATATCTATGAAACGGAGATGAAGTTTTTGGTAAGTCGCATCTTGAAATTTTTAAAGCCTGAGATGACGCTGCCATTTTAGTCGTTATCGGATTACGCTACCAATTGAAATGTCCGGCGAACCACCACGCAACGGATCGTCGTATGGCGGAATAGCGGAGCGTATTCCGCCGCTTTTGGCGTTCCACCGCGAGGCTGCCCGGCGCAATACGACGCGCTACCCGGCCATCTCGCGGCGGGGGGCGCGGCTCAGATCGTTGCCGCCGGCGACGGCCTTTTGCAGCAGGCGGACGAGGCCGCGGCGCTCCTGCGCGCCGAGGCCGCGCAGCATGGTGCGCTGGGCCGCCGCGACCGCCGGGCCGATGGCGCGCAGCGTCGTCTTGCCGGCCGGCGTGAGGGTGAGGACGCGGGCGCGGCGGTCCGTCGGGCTCTCCTGGCGCACCACAAAACCCTTCTGCACAAGGCGGTCGACGACGCCCCCGATGGTGGTGCGGTCGTAGGCGATCAGGCCGGCCAGCCCGATCTGATCGATTCCGGGCTGGGCGGCGATCGCGGCGAGCGCCGCGTATTGCACCGGCGTGAGATCGAAGCCCGCCTTCTCCACCTCGGCGACGAAGCAGGCGACGGCGATCTGCTGGAACCGCCGCGCCAGATGGCCGGGCATGTTCTTGGGATCCTCCATGCGGGCCTCGCTCGAGAACGTCGCGTCCGGTCGGGTCGCGTCCGGTCGGGTGTCGCGTGATTGACAGCATACTGATCGTCAGTATGCTGATCAATATCAGTCGTCGCGCGAACACCCAATTTCCGCTCGTCCCCGCGAAGGCGGGGACCCATAGGCTCCACGCTCCATGGCCCTGGTTTCCCGCTTGCGCGGGGATGAGCGGAGGGTGGGACGAGCACGGCGAAGACGGCGGACGACAACGGCGGCCACCAGACAAAAGTCCGCCGACGGGAGGATGCATGCAGTTCCATCAGGACGGCTTCGTGCCGGGCGACCCCGAGATTGTCGACCCCGCGGACCGCTATCCCGCGGTCGCCGGCGCGCAGGGGCCCCTCCCCGCGTCGGTCGACGTGCTGATCGTCGGCTGCGGGCCGGCCGGGCTGACGCTCGCCACGCAGCTCGCCGCGTTCGCCGACATAAAGACCTGCATCGTCGAGCAGAAGAGCGAGCCGATGCGGCGTGGCCAGGCCGACGGCATCGCCTGCCGCACCATGGAGATGTTCCACGCCTTCGGCTTCAGCGAGCGGGTGCTGAAGGAGGCGTGCTGGATCACCGAGACGACGTTCTGGCGGCCGGACCCGGCAGCGCCGGAAAGGATCGCGCGCAGCGGCGTCGTTCAGGACGTCGAGGACGGGCTCTCGGAGTTTCCGCACGTCGTGCTCAACCAGGCGCGCGTGCACGACTTCTATCTGGAGCGCATGCGCAAGTCGGCGGCGAAGCTCGAGCCGTTCTACGCGCGGCGCGTCCTCGGGCTCGTGCACGACGCCGACGGCGTCACCGTGACGCTGGAGCGCGCCGGGCCGGCGAACGGCACGACGACCGAGACCGTGCGGGCGCGATACGTCGTCGGCTGCGACGGCGCGCGCAGTGCCGTGCGGGCCGCGATCGGACGCGAGCTCGTCGGAGACTCGGCGAACCACGCCTGGGGCGTGATGGATCTGCTCGCCGTCACGGATTTCCCCGACATCCGCTGCAAGGCGCTGATCCAGTCGGCGCAGGAGGGCAGCATCATCGTGATCCCGCGCGAGGGCGGCCATCTGGTGCGGCTCTATGTGGAGCTGACCGCGCTCGACGCCGGCGAGCGCGTCGCGGCGCGCAACATTCCGCTCGATGCGCTGATCGCCAAGGCGCAACGCATCCTCCATCCTTATAAGCTCGACGTGAAGGAGGTGCCGTGGTGGTCGGTCTACGAGATCGGCCAGCGCGTCACCGACAAGTTCGACGACGTGCCGGAGGCCGAGACCGCGACGCGCGCGCCCCGCGTCTTCATCGCCGGCGACGCCTGCCACACCCACAGCCCGAAGGCCGGCCAGGGCATGAACGTCTCCATGCAGGACGCCTTCAATCTCGGATGGAAGCTCGCCGCGGTGCTGCGCGGGCGCAGCCCCGAGATGCTGCTCGCCACCTATTCGGCCGAGCGGCGCGCCATCGCCAAGGAGCTGATCGACTTCGACCGCGAATGGGCGGCGCTGCTCGCCTCGGCGCATGCCGACGGCCGCGAGGTCGACCCGGAAGCGACGCGGCGCTACTTCGTCAGCCACGGCCGCTACACGGCCGGCACGGCGACCCGCTACGCCCCGGCGCTGCTGACCGGCGACGGGCGGCACCAGCATCTCGCGACCGGTTTTGTGGTCGGGACACGCTTCCACTCGGCGCCCGTGGTGCGGCTCGCCGACGCCAAGCCCGTGCATCTCGGCCACGTGGTCGAGGCCGACGGCCGCTTCCGGATTTTTGTCTTCGCCCCGGCCGGCGATCTGTTCGCCGAAGGCTCCGCGATACGACGGCTGTGCGCCTGGCTCGCCGATGATCCTGCTTCGCCGGTGCGCCGGTTCACGCGCGAGAACGAGGACATCGACGCCGTGATCGACGTGCGGGCGGTGTTCCAGGAGCCGCACCGCGCCCTCGACATCGGCACGCTGCCGCCGCTGCTGCTGCCCACCAAGGGCCGCCTGGCCTTGCGCGACTACGAGAAGGTGTTTTGTGCCGACCACCGGACGGGGGGGCAGGACATCTTCGCGATGCGAGGCATCGACCGCGCCGCCGGCTGCATGGTGGTGGTGCGGCCGGACCAGTATGTCGCAGAGGTGCTGCCGCTCGACGGATACGAGGCGCTGGCGGCCTATTTCGCCGGCTTCATGCGGCCAGCCTGCGCGCCGGCGGAGCGGCGGATGCCGGAAGCCGCCGGCGCGTAGGTCGGCTCAGACGGGCGCCGCGGGCGGCGCCTGCAGCCGGGCCGTCAGCGCGGCGGGATCGATCCGCTCGCCCAAGAAGTCGTCGAGGGTGAAGGGCGACGTCGCGGGAAGGTTTTCGGCGACCGGCTGCAGCGGCGTGCCCTCGTGGGCGAGCACGGTCCGCTGGCGGGCGGACCGCCACAGCGCGTCGAGGTCGATCCGCTGGCGCATGGAGGGGGCCCAGCGGCGTCGCAGGTTGGCATGGAAGCCGGCGATCTCGGCCCGCCAATGACGAGCCGGCGGCGCGTCCGGCTCCAGGACCAGCTTCAGGACATGCAAGATGATCAATTCGATCTTGCTCTCGACCGCGGCGAGCTCGGACCGTCCCACGCTCTCGATCTCCTCGGCGACGTTCTCGATGTCGAGGTCGTTCGGGAGGTCGCGGCGGCGGCCGAGCGCGCGGATCAGCGCCGCCTGCTGCTCGGACCACAGCAGGATGTCCGCGTCGTAGAGGTTTTGCGCGTCGGCGCCCGACCCGCTGGTCGAATCCGGGCGAGTCACCTGTGCTCGCGTCGCCTGTGCTCGGGTCGAGGTGTCGTGGCTCATGCCGGCTCCGCCCGGGCGGCCCCGCCGCCCGGTGTTTCGCCGGCCATCATAGCAGATCGTAGCAGAGGCGCGGCGCGGCGGCGGGCCGGTCCGCGGGTGCCCTACTCGACGCCCTGCGCCATCAGGGGCGCCTTGCCGTAGAGCGGGTCGACGACCACGGGGGCCGGCGCCTGCGGCGTGCCGGTGAGGTGCGGCGAGAACGCCTCGAGGTCGTAGGGCCGGGCCGGACGCACCAGCGTCACCGGCCCGAGCAGGTCGGTGGCCTGGAGGGTGCCGAGGCGAACCGGCGTGGCCGGCGCGAAGCGCGTGGTCGGCGGCCCGACCTCGGTCCAGCCGGTGCCCGCGCTCCGGTCGCCCATGACCGGGATCACGTCGCCGGCGGCGGCAGGCGCCGCGCCGAAGACGACGAGGACGGCGGTGGCGAGAAGCGACGAACGCAGCGGGGACGAGACCATCGGCACGGCTCCGGATCGGTTTCGGGTACCCGATCCTAGCCGCGCGAGCGCCGAGACCCCGAGTCACGACTGCGTGTGCACCGACGCGGTCCCCGGAGGACAAACAGTAGCGTTGACGAAGGCTTGCCGCGGGCGCTCAGAACCAGCCGAGCGCGTTCAGCAGGTGCCGCGTGTAACCGGTGCCGGTGTGGGTCGCGGCGAGGCAGCGCTCGCGCTGCGCCCGGGCGCCGGCGTCCGCCCCGTAATCCACGTCCGCGACGTGGCAGAGCCCCTGCGCGTTGGCGGACCGGTAGGTTTCGAGCTCGACGATGGTGCCGGCGAAGGTCCACGACAGGATCGCCAGGAGCGCCACCAGGACGGCGAGAAGGTGCTTCATGCGCTAATTCCTGTGCAATGCCGTGCTATCAAGGAGCGTCATTCCGGACCGGCGCACCGCGCCGGATCCGGAATCCAGCCACGAACACAGACTCTGCCGCTGGATTCCGGGTTCGCGCCTTTGGCGCGCCCCGGAATGACGGCACGTCCAAGAGCCCATCACACCAGCCGGCTTTGCTCGACCGCGGCGCCGACGAAGGAGGCGAACAGCGGGTGCGGCGCGAACGGCCGCGACTTCAGCTCGGGATGGAACTGGACGCCGATGAACCACGGATGGTCGACATACTCGACGATCTCGGGCAGCAGCCCGTCCGGCGACATGCCACAGAAGCGCAGGCCGTGCTGCTCCAGCCGGTCCTTGTAGCCGGTGTTGACCTCGTAGCGGTGGCGGTGGCGCTCGGAGATCTCGGTCGCACCGTAGATGCCGGCGACCTTGCTGCCGCGGGCGACCTCGGCCTGGTAGGCGCCGAGCCGCATGGTGCCGCCGAGATCGCCGCCCTGCGCCCGGGTCTCCAGCTCGTTGCCGCGCATCCATTCGGTCATCAGGCCGACGACCGGCTCGGAGGTGGCGCCGAACTCGGTCGAGTTCGCCTCGGCGATCCCGCAGAGGTTGCGGGCCGCCTCGACGACCGCCATCTGCATGCCGAAGCAGATTCCGAAATACGGCACCTTGCGCTCCCGCGCGAACTGGGCGGCCCGGATCTTCCCCTCGGCGCCGCGCTGGCCGAAGCCGCCCGGCACGAGGATGCCGTGGACGTGCTCGAGGAACGGCGCCGGATCCTCGCGCTCGAACACCTCGCTCTCGATCCAGTCGAGATTGACCTTCACCTTGTTGGCGACGCCGCCGTGGCTGAGCGCCTCGATCAGCGACTTGTAGGCGTCCTTCATGCCCGTGTACTTGCCCACGATGGCGATGGTGACGTCGCCTTCGGGGTTGCGGATGCGCTCGTTGATGGTGCGCCAGCGCGTCAGGTCCGGCTCGCGGTCGGCGGGCAGGCCGAAGGCGTGCAGCACCTCGGCGTCGAAGCCGGCGTCGTGATAGGCCTGCGGCACCGCGTAGATGTTGTCCGCGTCGCGCGCCTCGATCACGGCACTCTCGCGCACGTTGCAGAACAGGCCGAGCTTGCGCCGCTCCTCCTTCGGGATCGGCCGGTCGGTCCGGCACAGGAGGATGTCGGGCTGGATGCCGATCGAGCGCAGCTCCTTCACCGAGTGCTGGGTCGGCTTGGTCTTCAGCTCGCCGGCCGAGGGGATGTAGGGCAGCAGCGTCAGGTGGATGTAGATGGCACTGCCACGCGGTACCTCGATGCCGAACTGGCGGATCGCCTCGAAATACGGCAGGCCCTCGATATCGCCCACCGTGCCGCCGATCTCCACCAGAACGAAGTCGTAGCCCTCGCTGCCCTCGCGGACGAAGTCCTTGATGGCGTTGGTGACGTGCGGGATCACCTGGATGGTGGCGCCGAGATAGTCGCCGCGCCGCTCCTTGGAGAGAATCTCCTGGTAGATGCGGCCCGTGGTGATGTTGTCCTGGCGGGTCGCCGGGCGGCCCGTGAATCGCTCGTAATGGCCGAGGTCGAGATCCGTCTCGGCGCCGTCGTCGGTGACGAACACCTCGCCGTGCTGGTACGGCGACATGGTGCCCGGATCGACGTTCAGATACGGGTCGAGCTTGCGCAGGCGGACCGAATAGCCGCGCGCCTGCAGGAGCGCACCGAGCGCCGCTGAAGCGAGGCCTTTGCCGAGGGAGGAGACCACGCCGCCGGTGATGAAGATGTACCGCGTCATGGGGCTCAACCTCTAGCCAAGCTGGAACGATTCGACGAGGTCTTTGCGCGCAAGGCAGACCCGACGATCCGTTCCGGGACCGGAACGGCATGCATTTTCAGTCCATCTCGCAATGGCTTGGCCCCAGATCCTCGAGCGCCGGGCGAGGCTCGCCCGGCGGTGGATGACGGGATGGTGATCGGCGGTGCGCGGCCCTCTCGGCCGCGGCCCGAATGCGTGCCGGCGGAGGCCGGCCGCCGTCACTGCGAGCGCGGCACTTCCGGGCCCGACGGGGCGGCCGGAGCGGGTGCCGAAGGCGCCGGGGCCGCGGGCGTGGAGGGCGCAGCAGGCGCGCCCGGGG
>NZ_JBEOMB010000144.1:0-3584 GCF_046000175.1 Rhodoplanes sp. SY1 | reverse complement strand
GCCCCCTCACCCGGACGTCGCGCCTGGCGGCGCAACATCCGACCTCTCCCCGCACGCGGGGAGAGGTGAAGACTCCGAGCCTCGACGACTTGAAGACTCTTCAGATCCTCGGTCCTGATCACTTCGGAGCCGCGATGACCCGCTCCCTCACCTTTCGCGCCGCCATCGTGTCGGTGCTCCTGTTCTCCGCCTTCGTGCTGGTGTGGCACCTGGCGACGCGCGGCAGCGGCGCGACCGTCGCGATGGATCCCGAATACGCCAAGCTGATGGGCGCGACCGCGACGACCGGCAAGTCGGCGATGCCGGGCCCGCTCGACGTCGCCGCCACGGTGTGGGGTCATCTGAAGGATCCGTTCTACGACCGCGGCACCAACGACAAGGGGCTCGGCATTCAGCTCGGCTGGTCGATCCTTCGCGTCATGATCGGCTATCTGCTCGCCGTAGCGGTGGCGCTTCCCGTCGGCTTCCTGATCGGCATGTCGCCGCTGATGAGCCGGGCGCTCGATCCTTTCATCCAGGTGCTGAAACCGATCTCGCCGCTCGCCTGGATGCCGCTCGCGCTCTACACCATCAAGGACTCCGGCCTCTCGGCCGTGTTCGTGATCTTCATCTGCTCGCTGTGGCCGATGCTGGTGAACACCGCCTTCGGGGTCGCCTCGGTGCGCAAGGAGTGGATCAACGTCGCCCGCACCCTCGAGGTCGGCACGCTGCGCCGCATCTTCACGGTGCTGCTGCCAGCCGCGGCACCGACCATCCTGACCGGCATGCGCATCTCGATCGGCATCGCCTGGCTCGTCATCGTCGCGGCCGAGATGCTGGTCGGCGGCACCGGCATCGGCTACTTCGTCTGGAACGAGTGGAACAATCTCTCGATCACCAACGTGATCACGGCGATCCTGGTGATCGGCGTCGTCGGCATGATCCTCGACCAGATCCTCGCCCGCGCCACCCGCGCCGTCACGTTCCCGGAGTGAGGGGGATGCGGATCGCACAGACCTCGTGTCCCGGGCGCGGCGCAGCACGAAGTGTTGCGCCGCAGAACCGGGACCCAAACAGACGCTCGGCATCTTGGCTCCTGGGTCCCGGGTCGGCGGTGCAGCGTTGCACGCTGCACCGCGCCCGGGACACGAGGCACGGCTCATGACCCAGAAATTCATCTCCATCGAAGGCATTTCCAAGCGCTTCCCGGCGGCCGGGGGCGGCGTCACGACCGTGTTCGAGGATCTGTGGCTCGGCATGGAGCGCGGCACCTTCACGTGCGTGATCGGCCATTCGGGCTGCGGCAAGACGACCGTGCTCAACGTGCTGGCCGGGCTCGACCGGCCGAGCGACGGCGCCGTCATCGTCGACAACCAGGCGATCGAGGGGCCGAGCCTCGACCGCGCCGTGATCTTCCAGAGCCACGCGCTGCTGCCCTGGCTCACCGTGATGGGCAACGTCGCCTATGCGGTGGCGTCGAAATGGCGGCGCTGGTCGCGCGCCGAGGTGGAGGAGCACGCCCAGAAGTTCATCGCGCTGGTCGGGCTCTCGGGCGCCGAGCGCAAGCGCCCGGCGGAGCTGTCCGGCGGCATGAAGCAGCGCGTCGGCATCGCTCGCGCGCTGTCGATCGAGCCGAAGATCCTTCTCATGGACGAGCCGTTCTCGGCCCTCGACGCGCTCACCCGCGGGACCCTGCAGGACGAGGTGCGGCGCATCTGCCAGGAGACCGGCCAGACCGTGTTCATGATCACCCACGACGTCGACGAGGCGATCTATCTGGCCGACCGCATCGTGCTGATGACCAACGGCCCGCAGGCCGTTCTGGCCGAGATCGTCGACAACCCGCTGCCCGCCGACCGGGCCCGCAACGACGTCCACAAGCATCCGCTCTACTACGCGGTGCGCAATCACGTCGTCGACTTCCTGGTCACCCGCTCGAAGAGCTTTTCCGACGCCGACAAAACGGCGCTCGACCGCCGCAACCCGCCGATCGTCCGCCCCGGCGCCCCGGAGCCCGCCGTGGTGGGCGGTCCTGATCAGAACTCCGATTCGCCGCGGGCGCTGCGCGGCTCCCTCTCCCCGGCGGGGAGAGGGCTGGGGTGAGGGGGAACGGGCGCAGGTTGGTTCATCGAGAGGACGGCACCCCCTCACCCGGATCTCGCGCGATCGCGCGAGATCCGACCTCTCCCCGTCGGGGAGAGGTGAACACGTTTCCGGACGTGTGACAGACGATTCGATCGCATTTCAGAGGAGACCCATCATGATCCGTTCCGACCTCACCGAGAAGATCCTCGACATCAAGCGCGAGAAGGGCTGGACCTGGAAGCACATCTGCGACGAGATCGGCGGCTTCTCGCCGGTGCTGCTCGTCGGCGCCCTGCTCGGCCAGCACAAGCTGACCAAGCCGCAGGCCGCCAAGGCGGGCGAGCTGTTCGGCCTCTCCAAGGCCGAGACCGCGATGCTCAACGAGGTGCCGATGCGCGGCGCCGACGCCGTGATGCCGCCGACCGACCCGCTGATCTACCGCTTCTACGAGCTGGTGCTGGTCAACGGCCCGGCCTGGAAGGCGCTGATCGAGGAGGAGTTCGGCGACGGCATCATGTCGGCGATCGACTTCGACATGCAGATGGAGCGCCTGCCCGACCCGAAGGGCGACCGCGTGAAGATCACGATGTCGGGCAAGTTCCTGCCCTTCAAGTATTACGGCGCCTCCGGCAACGTGCCGGCCTACGGCTACAAGGAGGAGTAGGCGCCGCGCGCCTTTCCGACGTGCCGGCGGCCCGGGCGAACGCCGCGTCCGGGCCGCCGTTTTGATTCACGTGATCAGCTTTGCCGCTCGGTTCGCGTTCCGAACGCGAGGCCCGATCTTTTCCTGAAAGCGAACAGCACTGTGCCGCAGCGCACACTATTCGCTGCGGCACGGCATAGGTATATCTACGAGCATCCGACATGGACCTGCGCAGCGCCTTCGCCCGCGCCACGCGATCCTTTTGGCCGCTCTCCAGGATGCTAGACCATGCTCTCGCTCGCCCTCAACGCCGCCCTCGCCGTCTATGGCGCGATCTTTCTCGCCGGCGCCCAGGCGTTCGCGCCGGCCGATCCCTACACGCAGGCGCTCGGCTTCGCGGTGGCGGGCCACGATCGCGCCGCCGTCAAGGCCGTCGATCAGGAGGCCTGCGTGTTCGCCGTGGACGACACCGTCATCCATCTCGGCGCGATCGACCGGGCGCGTCTCGGCTTCGCCCTGATGACGGCCCAGACCGGCTGGGGGCCGATCCGGCACGTCGCCGTCACGCTGCATGGCGAGACCCCGGTCTACGAGCGCATCGAGAAGGGGCTCGACGAGGAAGGCCCGTGGGACGACGAGGCGGTCCGCATGCTCAAGCGCATGGTCAAGGCGCGCAGCCCGGAGCTGTTCCACGACCGCCGGGTGGTCGAGACCGACGTCACGCTGAAGCTGCCGACCAGCGACATCGAGCGGGTCCGGGAGGACTGGGCCACGGCGATGCGGGGCTGCGCCGCCCGCAAGCCGCTGCGCGCCACTCCTGGCCCGGCGATGCCGGGCGGCGCGCCGATGCCGGGCGGGGCGGCGACGCCGGACGGCG
>NZ_JBEOMB010000143.1:0-12069 GCF_046000175.1 Rhodoplanes sp. SY1 | reverse complement strand
CCCCGGCCGCGGCCGGGCCGGCCGCCGATCTTCCCGAGGCGGAGCCCGACTGGACCCGCGATCCGCTCGCGCCGACCCCGGGGGCCGAGCGCAAGCGCTTCTTCGCCTGGACGCGGCGCCGCCAGACCGTCAGCTCGGACGCCGAGGCGCCACTCGACGACGTGCCGCCGCCGCCGTTCGAGCGCCCCGCCGAGCGGGACTTCGACCGTGGTCCTGGCCGCGGTCAGGACCGGGGTCAGGATCGTCCTGGTCAGGACGGTGGTTTCGAGCGTGGCGGGGATCGCAGCCCCGCGGATCGCGGCTTCGACCGCGCGCCGCCGCCGCCCGCGTTCGCCGCCCCGGCTCCGGAACCGCCGGCCATCGCCGAGGCGGAGCCCGTCACGGTGCTCAAGTCGGGCGTCATCGACGGGATGGGCTACACGCTCTACACGGACGGCTCGATCGACGCCGCCTTCGAGCACGGCACGCTGCGCTTCGCCTCCATCGACGACCTGCGCCGCCATCTCGAGCAGAGCCACGGCTGAGCCGTCAGGCGTGACGGCGTATCCCTCTCGATGAGACGCAGGCCCGGTTCTCGACCGCGTGCCCCGGACAAGGCGGGGCGGGCCGCAGGCCCGACGCGCCGCAGAGCCGGGGCCCAGGGGCCGCACGGTCGGCGCTCCCTTTTGTCGCTCTGGGTCCCGGCGCGCGGTGCGGGGCACCGCGTCCGGGACACGAGGCTGATACCGATCGGCGTCCGAGACCCGCGTCGCTCTAAAGCCCGGCCAGCGCCATCAGCTCGCGGACATGGGCGTGCGAGACGTCGAAGGCTTCCTGCTCCTCGTCGGTGAAGCGGCAGGCGATGATCTTCTGCACGCCGCGTCGGCCGATCACGCAGGGCACGCTCATCACGGCGCCGTCGACCCCGTACTCGCCCTCCAGCAGCGTGCCGACCGGCAGCACCGAGCGCTCGTTGCCCGTGATCGCCCGGATGATGCGGAACACGCTCGCGGCGATGCCGTGATTGGTGTTGCCCTTGCCGGCGAAGATGTCGAGGCCGATCTGCAGGACGCGCTGGCGGACCGCCGTGCGGTCGATCGGGGCGACGCCGTTGAGGGCGCAGTAGGTGTCGACGTCGAGGCCGCAGACGTTGCACAGGCTCCACGGGACGAAGCCGGTGTGGCTGTGGTCGCCGAGCACGTAGCCGAAGATGTTCTTCGGATCGATCCCGACGTGATCCGAGACGATGCGCATGAAGCGCGCCGTGTCCACGATGGTGCCGAGCGAGATCACCCGCTCCTTGGGATACGACGAGTGTGCCACCGCCACCTGCGCCATCACGTCGACCGGATTCGTGACCATCAGCACGATGGCGTTCGGCGAGGTCGCCTCGGTGCGCTCGATCAGATCCTTGACGACGCGGCTGTTGACCTCGGCCAGCGAGTCGCGGTTCTGGCCCCGCTCGAGCTGGGCGCCGGCCGTGATCACGACGATGTCGCTGTTGACCGTCTCGGGCCAGCCGCCGGCGATCAGCCGCGGGTTCTTCGCGTAGATGAACGAGGTGGTGTGGGCGAAGTCCCAGATCTCCGCCTGCGCCTTCTCGGCGTTGCGGTCGACCGCGACGATCTCGCTCGCCGCCGTGGAGGCGAGCAGATGGCCGACCACCTCGGTGCCGACCGCGCCCATGCCGATGACCGAAATTTTCACGCGTAGCCCCCTGGAGGCCGGGCGCGACGGACGCGCCGCCGCGCCGGATGTGGCGTGCCGCGACGGGGTTCGATCCGTGCGGCGCGACCGGTGGACGGCCGCGAGGATACGCGCGAGGAGCCGAAATTTCAGGGCGTAGTTGCGGAGCGCGACGGAAGGAGGTGTCGTGACGGACGGCGCGGCATGCGTTCGATTGCGCGACCGGTACGGTGGCGTACAGTGCGGCCGCAATGACCGCCTCCCTGATGAAACACTATCGTGCCCCCTGGTGGCTGCCGGGCGGCAACGCCCAGACCATCTGGCCGGCGCTGTTCTCGTCGCCGCGCGCCGACGCGATGCCGGCCTATCGGCGCGAGCGGTGGGACACGCCGGACGGCGACTTCGTCGACGTCGATCATCTGCCGGCGCCGGAGGAGATGACGCCCGATCGCCGCGCTGCGGACAGGCGGCCCTGGCTGGTGCTGTTCCACGGTCTCGAGAGCAGCTCGGCGAGCCGCTACGCCGTCGCCTTCGCGCTCGCCGCCCGCGCGCGCGGCTGGCATTTCTGCGTGCCGCATTTCCGCGGCTGCTCGGGCGAGCCGAACCGCGCCCCGCGCTCCTATCACTCCGGCGACTTCGAGGAGGTCGGCTGGATTCTTCGGCGCCTGCGGGCGCAGGCCGGGGCGCCGCTCCTCGCCGCCGGTGTCTCGCTCGGCGGCAACGCGCTCCTGCGCTTCGTCGAGGAGGCGGGCGACAGCGCCGGCGCCGCGGTGCGGGCCGTCGCCGCCGTGTCGGCGCCGCTCGATCTCGCCGCCGCCGGCGCGGCGATCGACCGCGGCTTCAACCGGCTCGTCTACGCGCGCATGTTCCTGCGCAGCATGAAGCCGCGCGCGCTCGCGGCGCTCGCCCGGCATCCGGGACTGTTCGATCGCGAGCGCCTGCTCGCGGCGCGCACGTTGCGCGCGTTCGACGACTGCTTCACGGCGCCGCTGCACGGGTTTTCCGGCGTCGATGATTACTGGCGGCGCGCCTCGGCGAAGCCGCATCTGCGTCTGATCCGGGTGCCGACCCTGGTGCTCAACGCCCGAAACGATCCCTTCGTGCCCGGATGGTCGTTGCCGACGCCGGAGCAGGCCGGCCCGCGGGTGACGTCGTGGCAGCCGGAGGAGGGCGGTCACGTCGGCTTCGCGAGCGGGCCGTTTCCCGGCCACGTGAACGCGATGCCGGCAGCCGTGTGCGACTGGCTCGCCACCGCGTCGTGAGAGCGGCGAAGGCGCTCGACCTGTCGCGCGGCGGGAGGTCGCAGCATCACGGCGCGCGCGATGTGATCCGTCTCCGAGATGCCCGCGTAATCCTGGCATCGAACCAATCAAGGAGACCCCCGATGTTCGACTCCATCACCGTCGCCGCTCCGATCCTGCTCCCGCTGATGACGTTCGGCGTCGTCTTCTATCTGATCCTGCGCGGTGCCCCGGCCCGCCGTGTCGCCACGCGCCGCTCGTAAGCGCGTCAAGTCGGCGTGACTCCGGGGAGGGCTCGATCGACTCTCCCCGGAGGGATCGTGATAACAACCCTCATTCGCTGTCCTGCATCGTGCCCCGCGAAGATCAGCGCTTCGCACTAGAGTGGTTTCCGCCGACGTCGACCCACTCTCCGCTCATTCCCGCGAAGGCGGGAATCCAGAGCCACACATCGGGCGGCCCCCGGGTCCCCGCCTTCGCGGGGACGAGCGGCAGCCTGGTTCGATTCGTCACAACCGAAAAGTGCTCTAGCCGTCATCCCGGGGCGCGCCGAAGGCGCGTGCCCGGGATCCATACGCCCGGAGACAGTGGCTCACGACAGACAGGGGTTGGGTCCCGGGCTCGGCGCGTCGCGCCGCCCCGGGACGACAGAGCAGGTGGATTTGGTCTTCGCCCGCGGGCACACGGTGATCGAGATCCTGCTCCGCTCGCCGGCTCGATCTAGATCTTTCGCCCGTCCAAGCGAGGCGACCTTATAAGAAGCGCCTAGGCCTCGGTGTTTCTACGGAACACGCGCGCTCGCCTCATTAACGCTCGATAGACGCCCATCACGCATCTTTTTGTGAAAGTTGTCTGTTCGCCGGCTCGTAGCGGTGGGTCGCGCCAGCGCCCGCCGCCCGCAGCCCTGAGCGTATCCCCGTGACATCGCGACCGAGGCCCCAGGACTCCGCCATGCGCTCGAACCTTCCGGTGTCGAACACCGAGCATGTTCTTCCCGACGGCACCCTGATCGTGTCGAAGACCGACCGGAAGGGGAAGATCACCTTCGTCAACGACCAGTTCGTCGCCGCCTCCGGCTTTTCCGAAGCCGAGCTGATCGGCCAGCCGCACAACATCGTGCGCCATCCGGACATGCCGGTCGAGGCCTTCGCCAATCTGTGGGACACGATCGCGGCCGGCAAGCCGTGGGCCGGCGCGGTGAAGAACCGGTGCAAGAATGGAAGCTTCTACTGGGTGATGGCGAGCGTCACGCCGATCTGGGAGAACGATCAGATCGCCGGATTCCAGTCGGTGCGCACCAAGCTCACCGCCGAGCAGCGCGCCGACGCCGAGCGCGCCTATGCGCAGATCCGGGCCAAGAAGCCCTGCGACTTCGCGCTCGCCGCCGGTCTGCTGCGCGAGCGCAGCCTGTGGGACCGTCTCTCGCTGTTCACCGGCACCATGAAGGCGCGGCTCGTCACGCTGGTCGCCGTGCTGGTCGGCTTCATCCTGCTGGTCGGCGTCGGCGGTCTCTACGCCGCCCGGGACACCAACGCCATGATGCAGTCGCTGTACGACGACCGCGTCGTGCCGCTGCAGCAGCTCTTCACCCTCAACGACCGGATGAAGGACGACATGCTCGCCCTTCACGATGTGATCGCCAAGGCGCGCGCCGGGCAGGCGACGGGCGACGCCGCGGGTCGCATCGCGGCGAACCGCAGCGCCATGGACGCGACCTGGAAGGCGTATCTGGCGACCTACCTGACTCCGGAGGAGAAGGGTGTCGCCGACGCGTATGCACCCAAGCAGCAGCGCTTTCTCGATGCCGGCATCGCGCCGGCCCTGGTTCTGCTCGCGGCCCGCAAGCACGACGAGCTCGGGGTCTTCCTGAGCAGCACCATCGAGCCGCTCTATGCCGCCGCCAAGGTGGATCTCGACCGGCTGGTCGCCGTCCAGGGCAAGGAGGCGAAGCTGCTGCTCGACGCCTCCGGGCGCGACTATGCGGTCGCGCTCGCCTTCGTGGCCGCGATGCTCGCGCTCGGGCTCCTCTACGGCGGCTGGCTGGGGCTGCGCACCATCCAGGCGACGCTGCGCCCGCTCGGCCGCCTCAACGCGGCGATGGACCGCATCGCCCGCGGCAACTTCACCGGCCGCATCGTGATCAAGCGCGACGACGAGATCGGCCAGGCGCTGCGCAACATCCAGGCGATGCAATCCAAGCTCGCCTTCGACCGCGAGTTCCAGGCCGACACCGAGCGGCGCGTGACGGAGCAGCGCCGTCACGAGATCCACAAGATCGCCGACGGGTTCGAGGCGGCGCTCGGCCAGATCATCGAGACGGTGTCGTCCACGTCCGCCGATCTCGAGAGTTCGGCCCACACGCTCACCGCCACGGCGCAGCGCACCGAGGAGATCACGACGACGGTCGCCAGCGCCTCGGAGGAGGCGGCCGTCAACGTCCAGTCGGTCGCCTCGGCGAGCGAGCAGATGGCGGCCTCCGTGCACGAGATCAATCGTCAGGTGCAGGAGTCGAGCCGCATCGCCGACGGCGCCGTCCAGCAGGCCGGCCGCACCAATGCTCGCGTCGCCGAGCTGGCGCAGGCGGCGACCCGCATCGGCGACGTGGTGAAGCTGATCACGGCCATTGCCGAGCAGACCAACTTGTTGGCCCTGAATGCGACGATCGAGGCGGCTCGCGCGGGAGAAGCCGGCAAGGGATTCGCGGTCGTCGCCTCCGAGGTGAAGGCGCTCGCGGCGCAGACCGGCAAGGCCACCGGCGACATCTCGGCCCAGATCGCCGGCATGCAGGCGGCGACCAGCGAGTCGGTCGGCGCCATCAAGGAGATCTCGGGCACCATCGGCCGCCTGTCCGAGATCGCGAGCAGCATCTCGGCCGCGGTCGAGGAGCAGGGCGCCGCGACCCAGGAGATCTCGCGCAACGCCCAGCAGGCGGCGCAGGGCACGCTGCAGGTCAGCGCCCATGTCGGCGACGTCCAGCGCGGTGCCAGCGAGACCGGCACGGCCTCCGAGCAGGTGCTCACCGCCGCGCAGGCGCTGGCCGAGAACGGCGCCCGGCTGAAGACCGAGGTCGTCCGCTTCCTCGGCACGGTGCGGGCCGCCTGAGCGGACGGGTGGTCCAGGCGTCAATGGGGTCCGAGCCGCTCGTCGGCGCGACTTCTTCCGACGTCGTCGCCGGGCTCGACCCGGCGACCCATCTCTTCGCAATGAAGCGCCTATTCGGCGAAGGTGATGGATGCGCGGGTCGAGCCCGCGCATAACGCTTCTGTCCCTGGCGTGCGCCTCAGCGTCCGACCAGCCGCATCGCCTCGGCGCCATAAGTCTCCCGCGCGTCGGCGAGCAGCGGGGCGACGGCGTCCCTGAACGTCGCGTGCTCGGCGGCGCTCGGCGTGATCAGCTCGCAGCCGGCCGCGGCGAGCGCGCGCCGCGCGTCATCGTCCTCCTCGCCGGTCATCACCCGCTGCGCCGCCACGGCCTCGGCGACCGCCTCGCGCATCGTCTCCTGCAATTCCTTCGGCCAGGCGTCGAACTGGGCGCGGCAGAAGAACACCGGGCGCGAGACGTAGAAGTGGTTCGTCACCGTGTGGAAGCGATGGAAGTCGTGGACGTGGTACGTCACCGTGTTGGCGAGCGGATTCTCCTGCGCGTCGAGCGTCCCCGCTTTTATGCGCGCAATCGCTTCGGTCAGGTCGAGGCGCAGCGGGGTCGCGCCGAGCAGCGCGAAGGTTCTCGCCTGGACGTCGCTCGGGAGGACCCGGATGCTCATGCCGGCGAGGTCGCCGGCGGTGCGCACCGGACGCAGCCGGTTGGAGATCTGGCGAAAGCCGTTCTCGAACCAGCCGAGGATGCGATAGCCGACCTTGTCCTCGATCCGCTGCGCCAGCCAGGCGCCGAGCGCGCCGTCCATGGCGCCGCGCGCCTCGTCGTTGCTGGCGAACAGGAACGGCAGGTCGACGACGCCGATCTCCGGCACCCGGTCGGTCAGGTAGCTCGACGACTGGTAGCCGACGCTCAGCACGCCGGACTCCACGAGCCACAGGATGTCCTCGGCCTTGTAGCCGAGATCCATGATGTTCCAGACGTAGCGCACCTTCACGGCGTCGCCGAAGCGCGCCGCGACGCGGTCGCCGATGATCTTCAGCGCCTTGCTGAAGCAGGTGGTGGACGGGCCGTAGCCTCCCATCCGAATCTCGATCGGTGTGCTCATGAGGGCTCGCGGGGGTGCGGCTCGCCGGTGAGGGGGCGGGGCGTTTCCTGGTGGCGCGTCTTGTGGCGTTTCCTGGCCGCGGTTCTCGTGGGCGCGGCTCCGAAGGGCGAAGACTAACGGCCGCTGGATCGGCTGTCGAATGCGGGGACGTCCCGGCTGATGCGACGAATCCGCGGGGACGACGTCGCTTGTCTTTGGCGCCCGGGGACGCCACAGTTGCCGGACGGTCGGCATACAAAGCCGGCGACAAGAACAGTCGAGGAAACGCATGACCAGGGTTTGGCTGGCCGCGGCCTGTGCCGCGGTGCTGGCGCCGTTCGTGGCGCCGTTCGTTGCACCGATCGGCGACGCGCAGGCGCAAGGGTTTCCGTCGCGACCCGTCACCATGGTGGTGCCGCTCGGGCCGGGCGGCTCGACCGACGTCATCGCCCGCGTCGTCGCCGAGGGGATGCGCGCCACGCTCGGCCAGCCCGTGATCGTCGAGAACACGACGGGCGCCGGCGGCACGGTCGGGGTCGGGCGCGTCGCCCGCGCGGCGCCGGACGGCTACACGTTCGGCATCGGCCATTCCGGCACCAACGTGGTCAACGGCGCCATCTATCCGCTGCAATACGACCTGATCGCCGACTTCGAGCCGATCGGCCTGATCTCGACGCAGCCGTTCTTCATCGTCGCGCGCAAGACCATGCCGGCGAAGAATCTCGCCGAGCTGGTGACCTGGATCAAGCAGAACCCCGAGAAGGTCACCGAGGGCACGTCCGGCGTCGGCACGCCGAGCCACATCTCCGGCGTGCTCCTGCAGAACACGCTCGGGGTGAAGTGGACCATGGTGCCGTATCGCGGCGCCGGCCAATCGATGCAGGATCTGATCGCCGGCAACACCGACATCCAGCTCGACACCCCGGCGACCTCGATGCCGCACATCCAGTCGGGCCTGATCAAGGTCTACGCCGTCACCAACAAGGAGCGCCTGAAGGTGGCGCCCGACGTGCCGACCACCGACGAGGCGGGCCTGCCGGGCTTCTACTACACGTTCTGGCACGCCCTGTGGGCCCCCAAGGGGACGCCCAAGGAGGCGATCGACAAGCTCAACGCGGCGCTGAAGGCGGCGCTCGCCGACCCGACGACGCGCAAGAAGCTCGAGGACCTCGCGCAGGTGATCTTCCCGCCCGACCAGCAGACCCCGGCGGCGCTCGGCGCCTATCAGAAGGCCGAGATCGACAAGTGGTGGCCGATCGTCAAGGCGGCGGGCATCAGGCCGGAGTGAGGGTGGGGGCAAGCCCGTCATTCCGGGGCGCGGGCGCAGCCCGCGAGCCTGGAATCCATATCCCCTGCGTCAGTGGCTCACGAAAGACAGGGGATATGGGTTCCTGGCTCGGCGCGTTGCGCCGCCCCGGAACGACCAGATTCTCCTAGTCCCGCCCCGCCACCGCGATGGCGAAGGCGTAGGACAGCGCGACCTCGCGCAGGCGCTCGAAGCGGCCGGCGGCGCCGCCGTGGCCGGCGTCGAGATTGGTCCGCAGCAGCACCAGATTGTCGTTCGTCTTGAGCCGGCGCAGCCGCGCCACCCACTTGGCCGGCTCCCAATACGTGACGCGCGGATCCGTCAGGCCGGCGAGCGCCAGGATGGTCGGATAGGCTTGGGGCCTCACGTTGTCGTAGGGCGAGTAGGACCGGATCGTGTGGAACGCCTGCGCGTCGCGGATCGGGTCGCCCCATTCCGGCCATTCGGGCGGGGTGAGCGGCAGCGTCTCGTCCAGCATGGTGTTGAGCACGTCGACGAACGGCACCTCGGCGATCAGCCCGGCGTAGAGATCCGGTCGCATGTTGGCGAGCGCGCCGATCAGCATGCCGCCGGCCGAGCCGCCATGCGCGACCACGCGGTCGGGCGCGACGATCTTGCTCGCGATCAGATGCTCGGTCGCCGCGATCACGTCCTTGAACGTGTTCGGCTTGGCGGCGAGCTTGCCCTCGCGATACCAGCGCCAGCCCTTCTCGGTGCCGCCGCGGGCGTGGACGATCGCGTAGACGAAGCCGCGATCGACCAGCGACAGCCGGCTGGTCGAGAACGCCGCCGGCGTCGACATGCCGTAGGAGCCGTAGGCGTAGACCAGCGCCGGCGCGGTACCGTCGAGCGGCGTGTCGCGGCGCGCCAGCAGCGACACCGGCACGGTCTCGCCGTCGTGCGCCGGCGCGAGCAGGCGGCGCGTCACGTAAGACGCCGGGTCGTGGCCGCTCGGCACCTCCTGGCGCTTGCGCAGCACGCGCTCGCGCGTCGCGCAGTCGTAGTCCCAGGTCTCGGTCGGCGTCGTCATCGACGAGTAGTTGAACCGCAGCGTGTCGGTCTCGAACTCGTAGCCGCCCGCCATGCCGAGCGAGTAGGCCTCCTCGTCGAAGGCGATCATGTGCTCGTCGCCGCGCCCGAGATGCCGCACGACGATGCGGGGCAGCCCGTCGACCCGCTCGAGCCGCACGAGCCAGTCGCGCGTCACGGAGAAGCCGAGCACGAAGACGCCCGGCCGGTGCGGGACGAGATCGCGCCAGTGGGCACGGTCCGGCGTCGCGAGCGGCGCCGTCACGATCTTGAAGTCCTCGGCGTCGTCGGCGTTGGTGCGGATGAACAGCACCGGGCCGCCGTCGAAGGCCGGGTGATGCTCGACGTCGTAGCGCAGCTGATGTTCTCGCGGCGTGACGAGCCGCGGTGCTGCGTCGGGGGCCTCGAGGTCGATCAGCCAGGCCTCGGCCGACTCGTGGTCGTGCACCGAGATCTCGGCGAAGCGGCCGGACTGCAGCCGCGCGATCGAGACGAAGAAGCCGGGATCGTCGGTGCGGAACACCTCGCGATCGTCGCTCGCCACGGTGCCGAGCCGATGCAGGAAGACCTTCGTCGGCCGGTGCTGCTCGTCGAGCTTCACGTAGAAGAAGGCGCGCGAATCCGTCGTCCACACGACGCCGCCCGAGGTCTCCGGCACCACGTCGGCGAGGTCCTCGCCGGTCGCGAGATCGCGCACCCGCGTCGTGAAGAACTCGGAGCCGCGGTCGTCGGCGCTCCAGGCGACGAGGCGATGGTCGGGCGAATGCTCGCCGCCGCCCAGGCTGAAGAACGACTTGCCGGCGGCGAGCGCGTCGCCGTCGAGCAGAATCTCCTCCGCGCCGCCGTCGCGCGGGATGCGGCAGATCAGCGGATGCTCGCCGCCCTCGCGGTGGCGCGAGTAGTAGGCGAACGGGCCGTCGGGCGAGGGCACGCCGGCGTCGTCCTCCTTGATGCGGCCCTTCATCTCGGCGAACAGCGTCTCCTGCAGCGCCTCGGTGGGCGCCAGCGCCGCCTCGGCATGGGCGTTCTCGGCCTCCAGCACGGCCCGGATCGCCGGGTCGAGCACGGAGGGGTCGCGCATCACGGCCTGCCAGTCGGGGTCGCGCAGCCAAGCGTACTCGTCGACGAGCGTGACGCCGTGATGCACCGAGACGCTCGGGCGTTCCTCGACGCGGGGCGGGGCGGGCGGACGGGAGACACGGTCGAGCATCGGTCGGGCTTTCGGTCGGTCGTCGTCCGGACGGGGCAGGGACGACGGGAGCTTGCGCGGGGACGTGCGCGGGAAGACTTCATCTAGGGTGGCGGAGTGCGCCTGCAAATTGGCATCACGTCGACTGTCCGACAGAAAGGGCCATGCTCATCGTCGAGTGCGATCTGTGTCGAGGTGGTGCGGTACGGCATTTCGCATTGCAAAAACAAGCATATCGTGTCCGCGGTGCGAGCCGCGCGCCGGTCTGGCGGAGCGGTGGCCGTTGGTTGCCGGTATGGGAGCCATACCGATTTGAACGTACAAGCCTGTACTTTCCCTTGTCGTTCCGACGAATAGTTGGCCCGTTCTGTTGTCGAGTTCACGCGCACTTCTACAACGGTCGAATCTCTTCTTGCTTTCCGCAGCAATGGCGATACATAGAATGAGTTCTCGCGAGTCGGCCGCGATGTCGCTTGGCCTCGGGGCTCGGCCGGACCTGATGGGGCATTGCAGGCCCGGGCGGGAGCGATCGGGTCATTACAAAGAGAAATGAACGTAAGATGGGCGAGAGCGCGCAGAACTATATTGAGCTGACCGCCGATATCGTGTCGGCCTATGTCAGCAACAACAGCATATCGGCAGGGGATATTCCGAGCCTCATCAACCAGATTCACTCGGCGTTGCTGCGGGTCTCGGGCGGGCAGAGCGACGCGCCCGTCGAACCGCTCAAGCCGGCCGTGTCGGTCAAGAAGTCGATCACGCCGGAATACATCGTGTGCCTGGAGGACGGTAAAAAGTTCAAGTCGCTCAAGCGGCACCTGCGCACGCAGTACAACATGACCCCCGAGCAGTACCGCGACAAGTGGGGCCTGCCGCCCGACTACCCGATGGTGGCGCCGAACTACGCGGCCGCGCGCTCGCAGCTCGCCAAGCAGATGGGCCTCGGCCAGCAGCGGCGGCGCCGCGCGAAGTGACGGGGTGGCCGGCACGGCCGGCCTCGACCCGTCGAGCGCGAACCACGCTCTCCGGTCGGGCGACGCGCCCGGCCCATGACGAGAAGACACACGACGAGACGGACGCCGCCGGGCCCCCCGGCGGTTTTTTGTTTCGCGCATCGCGGTTGCCCGCCGGCCATGCTGGCCGATGCGATTCAAGAAGAAAGTCCTAGGACGGCGCCCCGGACGAGCCGCGTCCGCGTCGATAACCATCTTCGTTCATGCTGAAAACCTGATCCCTCGGAATTCGGATTCGACCGTCTTGACGTGGCCCGCGTGATAGGCAAAAATTCCTAAATCCATCACATGCGAGGTCGCCATGCGCCATCGGGGTTCGTTGTCTCGTTCGATCGGCCGGCGGTCCGCCGCGGCGCGCGTCGCCCGGAGGGCGTGGTGAGCCGGGCGCCGCGCCGGGCCGGCGCCAAATCGCCCGCCAAATCCCCCGCCAAGGCGCCCGCCGC
>NZ_JBEOMB010000142.1:0-26577 GCF_046000175.1 Rhodoplanes sp. SY1 | reverse complement strand
CACCCCGACCCTCTCCCCGCACGCGGGGAGAGGGAGCGCGGGCGCCGTGCCGAGCGTCGTCCTCGAAAGCGCGGCCTTCATCACAGGGGCTCGATCAGGTCGTGGCTCGGCCGACGCTTTGCGCGCAGCACCCGGATCAGGTGGCCGATCGCGCGGGCGATCACGGCGAGCGAGAGGAGCGGCAGCGCGGCCGTGTAGATCCATTGCGGCTCGCCCAGCCCCGGCGACGTCACCTCGAAGCGGTACTCGTCCCAGACCAGCCGGGCGCCGAGCCAGACGAGCAGGCCGAACATCGCCATGGTGGCGAGGCTCGCGATCACCTCGGCGATCTTCTCGGCCGTGCGCGGCAGCAGGCTGGTGAAGAAGACGATGCGGATCTGCCGGTCGGCCGCCGTGGCGATGCCGGCGCCGAGCAGCGTCACCACCACCATCAGGGCGATGGAAAACTCCTCTGTGAAGGCGAAGGAGTAGTTGGTGAGGTATCGCGCGATGACGTTGCCGAGCGTGATCAGGCACAGCGCCGCCATCGCGGCGGCGGCCAAGACCTTCTCGAACGTGAGCGGCACCCGCACGGGCGGGTCCTTGGTGACGAACGGATCGGGATTTTCAGTCATGACGAAGGTGCTCGGCCGCGTTCCCGGACTCACGAGGGCCGTCGACCGCGGCCACCCCCCTCCCTGTCCCTCCCCCACAAGGGGGGAGGGAACGATAGAGGCGGATCGCTCTCATGCGGGAGGTCGGCATGAAATGGAGCTGAGGTGCTTAAATCGTCTGCCAGGAGCCGCAGCCGGCTCCCTCCCCCCTTGTGGGGGAGGGGTGGGGAGGGGGGCGACCTGACGAGCCTTGGCGATCGATCTAAGATCACTTCCGCGCCGCCACGGCCTTCTCGGCGGCGTCGACGAGGGGCGCGCCGATGCGGGCCTTCCACTTGTCGTAGACGGCCTTGGTGGCGTCCTGGAACGCCTTCTGCTCGGCCGGCGTCAGGCGGATCACGGTGACGCCGAGCGCCTCGATCGCCTTCAGGGTCGCCGGATCCGTCTCGGTGATGCCGGTGCGGGCGAGCTGCTTGCTGTAGGCGCCGGCCTCCAGCGCGGTCTCGCGCAGGAGCTTCTGGTCCTCCGCCGAGAACGTGTCCCACACCGGCTTCGACACCGCGAAGATCAGCGGGTCGGCGACGTAGCCCCACAGCGTCAGGTGCTTCTGGCCGACCGTGTTGAGCTTGGCCGCGACATAGACGGCGAGCGGGTTCTCCTGGCCGTCGACCGCGCCGGTGGAGAGCGCCGGCTGGGCGTCGGCCCAGCTCATCTGGGTCGGGTTGGCGCCGAGCGCCGTGAAGGTCTCGTTGAACAGCGGCGAGCCGACGACGCGGATCTTCAGGCCCTTGAGATCGGCCGGGGTGCGCACGTCGCGCTTCGAGTTGGACAATTCGCGAAACCCGTTCTCGCCCCAGGCGAGCGGCACCACGTCCTTCTTGGCGACGACGTCGAACAGCGTCCTGCCGGCCTCGCCGCCCGTGATGGCGTCGATCGCCTTGTGGTCGGGCATCAGAAACGGCAGGGCGAACAAGTTCAGCTCGGCCACCTGGGGCGACCAGTTGATGGTCGAGCCGACCGCCATGTCGATGACGCCCTGGCGCATCGCGGTGAATTCCTTGGTCTGGTCGCCGCCGACCAGCTGGGCGCCCGGATAGACCTTGAGGTTGATGCGGCCCTGCGAGCGCTCCTTGACGAGGTCGGCCCAGCGCTGCGCCGACACGCCCCACGGGAACGGCGCGCCGAGCACCGTGGAGACCTTGTATTCGGGCTTGTAGGACTGGGCGGCGGCGGGCGGCGGCAGCAGGACGCCGGGGGCGATCGCGGCGCCGAGGGCGAGCGCAGCGAGCAGGCGCTTGGTCATGAAATGTCTCCCAGAAGTTCGGCGGTGGGGTTTTCGTCCGTCGCGGGCGGGTCGTCCAGTCATTTTCTTGCAGGGCCGACGTGCCGGTGCAACCGACGAGCAGCCGCCGGTCCGGCCGAGCGAGCCCCTTTCGTCTCCGGCTGTGTCATAGCAGATCGCTATTTCCGATCGCGCGGCGCCTAGCGTTTCGCTATTCTTCCGGTATGCTCGTCGCCTACAGAAAATCGGCCCTGCGGGCGCTGCTGAGGATGCCGCCGAGCACGGTGCGCTTGATCCGGTCGAAGATCGAGCAATACGCGGCGGACCCGGCGAGTCTCGCGAACAACGTCAAGCGGCTCCAGGGCCGTGACGGCTATCGGCTCCGGGTCGGAGACTATCGGGTGATCTTCGACCAGGACGGCGTCGTCATGGACATCATCGACATCGGTCCGCGCGGCAGCATCTACGAGGAAGGACGATGAACAAGCCTGCCATCATCACGAGCCCGAGCGGCGACCGACTCGCCGTCATCCCTCTCGAGGAATACGAGCGCCTGACCGAGGCTGCCGAAGACGCCGCGGACGTCCGCGCCTACGACGCCGCAAAGAGCCGGATCGCAGCCGGCGAGGACGAGGCCATCCCGGCTGCGTTCGCGAACCGCATCCTCGACGGCGAGAACAAGGTGCGGGTCTGGCGCGAGTTCCGCGGCATGACGGTCAAGGATCTCGCCGCCGCCGCCGGGATCACGGCCGCGTATCTGTCGCAGATCGAGACGGGAACGCGGGACGGCTCGATCGCCACCTTCAAGAAGATCGCGGCCGCCCTGAAGGTTTCCATCGACGACATCGCATGACCGGCGACGTTGCGGCCGTGCCGAGCCGGGGCTAGCGTTTCGCCGGGACAAGGCCAGGCCGCGCGCCCGGTTTGCGCGGCGGGGGAGACGGTGCAATGGCGGCGGTCGGCCGGAACTGTAACGACCAGAAGATCAGCGACCAGAAAATCTACTCGGTCATCGTCAAGTTCAAGGACGACGGCTCGCTCGCCCAGTGCGCGGCCGTGCGGCACGACGGCAGGTTGTGGCTGGTGCCGGAGTGGATCGACGATCCCGCGGCGCCGCTGATGCGGCCGGAGCGGATGGTGTGCATCGAGGGGCTGCCGCTGAAGGACGGCGGCACGCTGGGTGCGCGAAAGTTCGACTGGATCCTGCGGCCCGAGATCCCGAAGGCGGTGCTCACCGGCCCGCTGCCGCCGCCGCCCGACTGGCCGCTGCCCGTGGTCGCGCGGCCGGACCTGCCGTTCCCGCGCGACTGATCTCGCGCCCGCGCGACTGATCCCGCGGCACCCGGCCTCGCTCCGACCAGACGACAGGACGCGCCCTACGGCGCCTCCATGGCCTTGCGGCGGCGCGCCGCCAGCACGGCCTCGCGAATTCCCATGATGGTGAGCGAGGCGGCGAACGGCACGACGAAATACATCAGCCGGAAGATCAGGAGCCCGGCGATCAGCTGCTCCTTGTCGAAGAAGGCGAGGCCGACCAGCATGGCGGCGTCGAAGACGCCGATCGAGCCGGGAGCGTGGCTGGCGAAGCCGAGCAGCGTCGCGGCGATGAAGATGCCGGCCAGCGTGAAGAAGTGGATGTGCGGCTCGGCCGGCACCAGCATGAACATGGCGAGCGAGCAGAACGTCAGGTCGGTGATGCCGATGCCGATCTGCAGCAGCGTCGAGCGGCCGCCCGGCAGCCGCACGTTGAGCTTCTTGACCCCGAGGGTGCGTGGCGCGCCCCACACCCAGAACACCCACCCGGCGAGCCCGATCAGGAGCGCGATGCCGATCAGCCGGTTGACGGCCGGGGCGAGCTGGTCGACGGCGCCGACCGCAACCGGATCGTAGATCATCGCGAGCCCGAGCACGGCGAGGTTGCCGAGCCAGAAGGTCAGGCCGGTGATGAAGCAGATCTTCGCCACGTCGATGAGCCGCAGCCCGTAGGCCGAGTAGATGCGCCAGCGGATCGCGCCGGCCGAGAAGGCGGTGGCGCCGATGTTGTGGCCGATCGTGTAGCTGGTGAAGCTCACCATCGCGGCGACCCGGTACGGGACGTTGCGAATGCCGAGCGTGCGCAGCGCGAACCAGTCGTAGAGGGTCAGCGTCGCATAGGCCATGGCGACGCAGAGGCCGGCCTTGACCAGGTTCTCGGGCGGGATGTTCCTCAGCCCGACCCGGATCTTGTCGAGATCGATGTCGTGCAGCACGTTGTAGAGCACGACCGCCGAGATGCCGATGATCGTGCAGGCGAGCGCGGCGCCGACCCAGTTCCATCGCACCCGGGCGAGGGCGGCCCGCACCGGCGCGAGCCAGGCGGGGCCGGCGGACGACCGCGCCGCCACATCGGCGCCCGGCAACTCGACGCCCGGCAACTCGACGCCCGGCGTCTCGACGCCCGGCGGATCGCCGGACAGCGCCGCCGGATCGTCGCCGCGGGAGGGCTCGCCCGGCGCGACGGGGTCGGGTCCTGGTTTCAGCAAGGTCTTCGTCACACGTGTTTTTCTGGCCGGCCGAAGGCCCGGGTCGCGCGGCATCGCGCCCGGCGGATCCGGATGTTTCACAGCCGTGCGACAGAGACACGACAGGGAGGCCGGCACGTAGCACGCCGCGGCGCGCCCGTCACGGATCTCGGCGTCGCAGACCGGACCGGCATCGCGTGCACGCCGCGCCGGCGGGCGGCCGTCACGGTCCCGTCAAGGCGGCGTCATAGACCAGCGGGACAACGAGGGATGAATCGGGATGCGGCATCGTCGAGCGGACTGCGGGCCGGGACGTCGGAGGGCCTCATGCGAATCCTGATCGCGACCGACGCCTGGCACCCGCAGGTCAACGGCGTCGTGCGCACCCTGCGCTCGCTCGCCGGGGCCGTCGAGACGCTCGGCGCCTCGATCGACTTCCTCACCCCCGAGGGCCTGCGCACCGTGGCGCTGCCGAGCTACCCGCAGATCCGGCTCGCGGTGCCGCCGCCCGGCGCGATCGCCCGCCGCATCGACGCGATCCGGCCCGACATCGTCCATATCGCGACCGAGGGGCCGATCGGCCATCTGGCGCGACGGCACTGCCTGCGCACCGGCCGGCGCTTCACGACGAGCTTCCACACCCGCCTCGCGGACTACGCGGCGGCGCGCTGGCCGATCCCGGCCGACCTCACCTGGAGCTGGCTGCGCTGGTTCCACAACGCCGGCTGCGCCACCATGGCGGCGACCCCCTCGCTCGTCGCCGAGCTGCAGGGCCGCGGCTTCCGCAAGGTGATGCGCTGGCCGCGCGGCGTCGACGTGACGCTGTTTCGGCCGCGGCCGGGACGCGACCTCGGGCTGCCGCGGCCGGTCTTCCTCAGCGTCGGACGGGTGGCGGTCGAGAAGAACCTCGAGGCGTTCCTGGCGCTCGACCTGCCCGGCAGCAAGGTGGTGGTCGGCGACGGCCCGGCCCGTGCGGCGCTCGCCGCGGCCTATCCGGACGCGCATTTCCTCGGCGAGCGGCACGGCGAGGCGCTGGCCGAGATCTATGCGGCGGCCGACGTGTTCGTGTTCCCGAGCCGCACCGACACGTTCGGGCTGGTGCTCCTGGAGGCGTTGGCGAGCGGCCTGCCGGTCGCCGGCCTGCCGGTCGCCGCGACGCAGGACGTGGTCGGCGACGCGCCGGTCGCCGTGCTGGACGAGGACTTGCGCGCCGCGTGCCTGGCCGCGCTCGACATCCGGTCGGAGCCGTGCCGGGCCTATGCGATGACGCTCACCTGGGAAGAGAGCGCACGGCGCTTCCTCGCCAACCTGCAGGGTGCGGGCGTGTGGACGGAGCCGACCGGGCGGCGCGAGGAGCGGCGCTCGCATCTGGCGCGGGCCTGACGGCGCCGACAGCGGCCCCGGCGCGTGCCGCCGGGCGCTTGCGCACGATGCCGCCGACGATCAGGCCGACGAAGCCGACGAGCGCGAGAAGCGTCAGCGGTCCGCTCCAGGCCCGGACCGCGTCCTCGGCCAAAATGTCGCCGCCGACCCGCAGCGCCACCGCGAGGTGCAGGACGGCCAGCGGGAGATAGAACCACGGCCGATAGGCGATCCGCACCCGTGCCACGGCGGGCAGGATGATCAGCGCGTGGCCGAACACCATCGACAGCACGAAGCCGATCAGCACGGCGTGCAGGGCGGCGTCGTAGCCGAATGTGGTGGTCGACGGCGGCATCGCGATCAGGAGCGCGCCGGCGATGCCGAGCCAGAGATAACCGGCCGCCATGCAGGCCGCCATGAAACGGGTCTGGCCGGTCTGGCGGAGGGTGTGGCGGACCACGTCGTGGCGGGCGAGCCAGACCGCCAGCACCAGCAGCGCGAGGCCGTAGACGGCGGCGCCGAGCGTCGCGGAGAGGGTCAGGATCGCGCCCGTCGCGAGGAGGACGACGCCCGCCACGAACAGGATCTCGCTGCCGCGCTTCTTCGCCATCAGCCGGCCGAGCTCGAGCCGCTCGCCCGCGATGGTGAGGACGAGGAAGCCGATCCACCAGCCGGAGACGGCGGGGATGTCGGCGCCGGCGGCCCAGAGCAGCGTGCCGGCCAGCCACGAGAGCGCGCCGGCCGCGAGCGTCGCGTTGAACAGGGTGCGCTGGCGCGACGTGATCACGAGCGTCACGCCGAGCAGCAGCGCGGCCGACACGGCGTAGGCGGCGGCGCCGATCGGAATCGGTGCGCCGGCGAGCAGCAGCACCGAGCCGGCCGCCGCGCAGGCCGGCGCGGCGTAGCCCCAGGTGCGCCCGAAGGCGACGGCGCGCTCGAGCCCGATCACGGTGCCGAACAGGCCGCAGATCAGCAGCGCGCCATGCAGGGCGGCGGCGTTCGCCGCGTGCGGCAGGTCGAAGCCGAGCCGATAGAGCCCGCCCCACAGGCCGCACGCCATGGCGACGATGCCGCAGGCGAGCAGGGTTGCGCGCAGCGCCATCCGGGGCGCCGGCGCCGCGGCGTGGGCCGCGCCGGGTGCCGCCGCCGGCGCCACGGTGGGCGCCGGGGACGTCGCGCGTGTCACTTCAGGCGGCGAGACGATGGATGCGGACGCGCCAGACATCGGGGCCTTCCTCCAGATAGCTCCAGCCGAACGCGTCCGGGTGGGCGACGTCGAGATACTCGCGCAGCGGCGCCGGATCGTGCGGCGCCGCGACCACCAGATCGGTGTCGGTCGGCAGGTCCGTTATGGTGCGGATAATGGCGCTGCGGCAGGTGCCGGGCGGCAGCGCCCGGACGTCGATCAGAATCTCCTTGGTCGCGGTCTCGGTGGTCATCGAAAAATCCTCAGCGGGTTCGCGGTGGGCGGCCGAGCAGTTCGAGGCCGCGGTCGGTGATGCGGTCCGGATCCCAGGGCGGGTCCCAGACCAGGGCGACGTCGATCCGTGGGATCGACGGAAAGCGTTCCGCGAGGGCCTCACGCGCGTCGGCGAGGATCATCTCGCCGAGCGGGCAGGCCTGTGCCGTGAGGGTGAGCGCGACCGTCACGGCCTCGGCCGAGCGCCGCGCCTCGTAGACGAGGCCGAGATCGACGACGCTGAGCCCGATCTCGGGATCGATCACGTCGGTGAGTGGATCGAGGACATCGGGATCCAGCACGCCGGGATCCAACACGCCGGGATGGAGCGTTTCGACAGTCGGGACGGTGAGCGTCATGACGAACCTCGCGGTGACGCGGCGACCATGGCGCGGCGGGCCGCGGCGGTCTTTGCCGGGGCACAAACTGCCGTGCGATCGCACCGTTCCGCCGACAGCTTGTGCCCGGACAAAGAGCGTTTCCGCCGCTCGCCTTAGAACGGCAGGGTCGCAACGGCGCGAGGAGGCTTCTCATGACGATCCGACCGAACCGCCTGGTCGCGGACGTCCTCTCCGACGCCCCGGCGACGCTGCGCGTCTTCCTCGACTTTCACATGCGCTGCGTCGGCTGCCCGATCGCGAGCTTCCACACGCTCGCCGACGCGGCCCGCGAGCACGGCGTCGATCTCGACCGCTTTCTCGCCGCGCTGCACGCGGCCGCCGTCGCGCCGGCACTCGGCTTCCCCCCGCCGCCGATGGCCGGCGAGCAGGCGGCCGAGCGCGGGTGAGGGCGAGCCTCGTCATTCCGGGGCGCAGCGGAGCTGCGAACCCGGAATCCAGCGGCAAACTCTGCGTCCTCGGCTGGATTCCGGGTTCGGCGCTGCGCGCCGCCCCGGAATGACCAGCGACTGAATCAGTGGGATGCCATCTGAATCGTCATGCCCGGCCCTCGTGCCGGGCATCCACGTCTCGTGCCCTCGGCAGCGTGCGATACGTGGATGGCCGGGACGAGCCCGGCCATGACGACGTTTTCCGGCATCGGCGCGCAGCGATCTCGCGTCGCGCGGCGTCCTGATCACTTCTCTGCGTCGTCGGCGATCAGCAGGAGCTGGTGCGGCTCGCGCACCGTGATCTTCTGACGGCCGCTCTCGACCAGGCCGCGGTCCTCCCAGGCGCTGATGATGCGGCTGACCGTGTGCAGCGTGGTGCCGGTCATCTCGGCGATGTCCTGGCGCGAGATCGGGAAGTCGATGCGCACCCCGGTCTCGACCTTCTTGCCGGCCTGCTGGGCGAGGCGCAGCAGCGTGTGGGCGACGCGGCGCTCGACCTGCTCGGTCGACATCTCGACGACGCGGGTGTGGAGCTCCTGGATGCGGCCGCCGACCGTCTGCAGCGTGTTGGTGGCGAGCGACGGATGCGCCGCGACGAGCCGGGCCCACGAGCCGGACGGCCATTGCAGCGCGATCGAGTCGACCACCGCCACGGCGGTCCCTGGATAAGTGGTGCGGCCGATCGCCGAGGCGACGCCGAACACCTCGCCGGGCGCGACGAAGCGCACCACCACCTGCTGGCCGTCCTGGGTCAGCTTGAAGACGCGCAGACGGCCGTGCAGCAGCACGAAGAAGGAATGCGCGTCGGCGTCCTGCTGGAACACGGTCGTGCCCTTGGGATAGCGCACCGGCTGCGCCTCCTGCAGCAGCGCCTCGCGTTCCTTCGGCGGCATGCCGGCGAACAGCGGCACGGCGGCGACCAGAACAGGATCGATGGCGGCCATCAGGAGCACCTCGGCGACGAGACGTTGCGACTGAACGGTTCCGCTCGTCCCCGCGAAGGCGGGGACCCAGGGGCGGCTCGACTCGTGGCCCCTGGATTCCCGCTTGCGCGGGAATGAGCGGAGATGAGCAATGTGACGACGTGATCTAGCACGCCGCCGCGGGAGCGTCGCCATCCGGCGCGTCGGCGCGGCCCTCGGGCGAGCCGGCGGTGCCATGGTCCTGATCACGGCCGAAGGTGCGCAGGATGTCGTCCATCAGGTCCTGGGCGGCGCCCGACAGCATGCGGTCGCGCCGCCGCATCAGGCCGATGGTGCGGGTGAGCGCCGGCCGGCGCAGCGGCACGGCGACGACGCCCGCCGCGGCGGCACCGGCGAGCGCCGATTCGGGCAGCGCCGTCAGCCCGGCGCCGGCGGCGACCAGCGCCACGGCGGTGGAGAGATGCCGCACCTCGATGCGCCAGCTCGCCTCGACCCGGGTCTGGGCGAGGCCGGCCTCGATGATGCGGCGGTTTTCGCTCAGCGGGCCGATCGAGACGAGCGGCTCGCGGTCGAGCTCGTCCCACGAGACGGCGCTGCGCCCGGCGAGCCGGTGGCCGCGCGGGCAGACGAGAAAGAACGGCTCCTCGGCGAGCGGGATGCACTCGATCTCCCACGGCTCGGAGCCGATGGCGGCGAGCGCGAAGTCGAGCCGGTTCTGCTCCAGCATGGCCCGGATCTCGGTGGCGGAGAGGTCGAACACCGTGATCTCGCCGCCCTGCCAGCCCTGCCGGTGGCGGGCGAGCGCGCCAGCGAGGTAGCGCACCGCGAGCGTCGGCAGGCAACCAACCGCGATGTCGTGGCCGCGGCTCAGGTCGCCGGCGCGCCGCATGGCGTCGCGCAGCCGGCCGATCGCGGCCTGCGCCTCGGGCAGCAGCGCGGCGCCGGCGGGGGTGAGCCGCACCGGCTGGGCGCGGCGGACCAGCAGCTTCTGGCCGACGATCTGCTCCAGCCGCTGCAGCCGGCGGGTGAGCGCCGGCTGGCTGATGCCGAGCCGGGTGGCGGCGCGGTGGAACGAGCCGAGGTCGGCGACGGCGATGAAGGCGTCCAGGCCGGGGAGGTCGAGATACATGGCGCGATGATGCATGTGATGCATCGAGTTGTCATCTCGTTGCATTGGACGGTGCGCCGCACCCTGTCGCAGTCTTCCGGAAAACCACGAGGAGCCCCGATGAGCGCGACCCTGACCGAACCCGCCCGCGCTGATACCGACACCCTGCAGGGCTGGGTCGGCCGCCAGGAGGTCGCCGAGGACGAGGCTGCGGCCGTGCTGGTGCAGCGCGTCGCGGCGCTGCTCGACCGCGACCCGGCGGCGTTCCGGACCGGCGCCAGCGTGCCCGAGGGCTGGCATGTCGCCTTCTTCACGCCGCTCGCCGTGCAGTCGCAGCTCGGCCCGGACGGCCACCCGCGGCGCGGTGATTTCCTCCCCCCGGTGGCGCTGCCGCGCCGCATGTTCGCCGGGCGCCGGCTGCGGTTCCTGGCGCCCATCCGCATCGGGGCGTCGCTGCGCCGGACCTCGACCATCGCGGCGATCACGCCGAAGCGCGGCCGCTCGGGCGAGATGGTGTTCGTGCGCGTCGAGCACGTCATCGCGGCGGACGGCACGCCGGCCGTGATCGAGGAGCAGGACATCGTCTATCGCGAGGAGGCGAGCGCGGCGCAGAAGCCGGCGGGCGAGGCGGCCGCGGTGGAGACGGCCGAGGAACTGCCCGAGCCGAACGACCGCGAGAGCTTCGTGCCCGACGCGACCACGCTGTTCCGCTACTCGGCCATCACGTTCAACGCCCACCGCATCCACTACGACACGCCCTACACGCAGGGCGAGGAGGGCTATCCGAACCTCGTCGTCAACGGTGGGCTGACCGCGCTGAAGCTGTGCGAGCTCGCCAAGCGGAACCTGCCGGGCGGCAGGCTCGGGCGGATCAGCCTGCGCAATGTCCGGCCGTTCTTCCTCGGCCGCAAGGCCGAGCTGCGCAGCCGCTGGGAGCCGGACGGGCGGGTGTCGCTGTGGTCGGTCGACGAGCGCGGCCGCGTCCTCACCCAGGGCGAGGCGGCAGCCGAGCCGGGGAGCCCGGAATGATCACAGCGACAGACAAGACGTCCGACGGCGAGCCGCGCGGTCCGCTCGCCGGGATCAGAGTGCTCGACACCACCGGCGTGGTGGTCGGGCCGGTGGCGACCCTGATGCTCGCCGAGCAGGGCGCCGACGTGATCAAGATCGAGCCGCCCGAGGGAGATCTGATGCGCCGCCTCGGCGGCCGCCCGCGAAAACCCGGCATGTCGCCGAAGTTCCTGCACTTCAACCGCAACAAGCGGTCGATCGTGCTCGATCTGAAGTCGGACGAGGGCCGCGAGGTGATGGCGCGCCTGGTCGCCACCGCCGACGTCTTCGTCTCCAACATGCGGCCGCGGGCCCTCCAGTCGCTCGGCCTCACCTTCGCGGCGATGGCGGCGATCAATCCACGCATCGTCCACTGCACCATCTCGGGCTTCGCCACCGGCGGGCCCTATGCCGGCGTGCCGGCCTACGACACCATCATCCAGGGCCTGTCGGGCGTCGCCGCCTGCCACGCCGAGGTGCTGGGCGAGCCGCGCTTCGCGCCCTTCGTGCTCACCGACCATCTGGTCGGCATCGTCGCCGCGCAGGCGATCTGCGCGGCGCTGCTCGGGCGGCAGCGCACCGGCGTCGGCGAGGCGATCGAGGTGCCGATGTTCGAGAACGCGGCCGCCTTCGTGCTGTCCGAGCATCTCGACCAGCGCACTTTCGATCCCGACGGCCACATGGGCGATCCGCGCATCATGAACCCGGACGCGCGGCCGCTGCAGACGCGCGACGGCTATATCTGCGTCTCCGCCAACACCGACGCGCAGATGCGCGCCTTCTTCGACGCCATCGGCCGGCCCGAGCTGAAGGACGACCCGCGCTTCGCGAGCGTGGCGTCGCGCGTCGTCCATGTCCGCGCGTATTTCGCCATCCGGGCGGAGGCGATGCGGGAGCGGACCACGGCCGAATGGGTCGAGATCCTCCGCCGTCACGACGTGCCGGCGATGCCCTATCACACGCTGCAGAGCCTGCTCGACGATCCGCAGCTGCGCGGCTCCGGCGTGCTGACCGACGAAATCCAGAACAACGAAAACGGCCAGGAGGAAAGCATGCTGGGGTTGCGACACCCGAACCGATATTCCAACACCGGCGTTCCCGCCTCGCGGCTGGCGCCGCGCTTCGGCGAGCACGGCGAGGAGATTCTGGCGGAGCTCGGCTTCGGGGCCGACGAGCGGCGCCGGCTCGCCGGCCGCGGTGCGGACGCCGCCGAATGAGGCGCCGCGATCTTTTGGCCGGGGCTGCCGCGATGCTCGCGGCCGGCCCGGTTGCCCCTGCGCTGGCCCAGGGCGAGCCCTGGCCGTCGCAGAACATCAAGCTGATCGTGCCGTTCCCGCCGGGCGCCGCCAACGACACGCTCGGCCGCGCCATCGCCGATCAGCTCGGGCCGCGGCTCGGCAAGACCGTCGTGGTCGACAACCGCTCCGGTGCCGGCGGCTCGCTCGGCTCGACCACGGTCGCGCGCGCCGCGCCGGACGGCTACACGCTGCTGCTCGGCCATATCGGCACGCTCGCGGTCAATCCGGCGATCTATCCCAAGCTCGCCTACGACCCGGTGAAGGACTTCTCCCCGGTCGCCATGATCGCGGCCGTCACCAACGTCATGGTGGTGCATCCCTCGCAGCCGTTCCGCGACCTGCCCTCGCTCGTCGCGTTCGCGCGAAAGAATCCGAACAAGCTGCGCTACTGCTCGGCCGGCAACGGCAGTGCCGGCCACATCGTGATGCTCGCCTTCCTGCAGGCGACCGGGGTGCAGATGGAGCACGTGCCCTATCGCGGGCTGGCGCAGGGGCTCACCGATCTGGTCGCCGGCGTGGTCGAGCTGACGATCGGCGGCGCCCCGACCGTGATGCCGCTGGTCCAGCAGGGTCTCCTGCGCGCCATCGGCGTGTCGAGCCCGAAGCGGATGACGACGCTGCCCGAGCTCGCGACCGTCGCCGAGACGGTGGCGCCCGGCTTCGACGTGCGGCCGTGGTACGGCATCGCCGCGCCGGCCGGCACGCCGCCCGAGATCGTCGGACGGCTCAACACCGAGATCAACGCCATCCTGGACACGCCGGCGGTCAAGAAGCGGCTCGACCAGGAGGGCGCCGAGGCGACGCCGATGACGCCGGAGGCGTTCGGCAAGCTGATCCAGTCCGAGGTGGTGCGCTGGGGCGACCTGATCCGGTCCGCCGGCATCACGGTGCAATGACGTGAGAGGAGGCGGGCGGCGCCGCGGCGCCGTCCGCGGGGGAGACACGATGTCGAAGACCGGATGCGCCGCGCCGTGGCGCTCGCTGATGTACGTCCCCGCCAATGTGCGGCGCTTCGTCGAGAAGGCGCCGCAGGCCGGCGCCGACGCCGTGATCCTCGACCTCGAGGATTCGGTGCCGGCCGCCGCCAAGGAGGCGGCCCGCGCGGCGCTGTCCGAGTCGATCGGGATCGTCCGCCAGGGGTCGTCCCAGGTGCTGGTGCGGATCAATCGGCCGCTGTCGCAGGCGGTGCGGGACGCCGAGGCGGCGGTCGCCGCCGGCGCCGACGGCCTCGTGCTGACCAAGGCGATGGGACCCGAGCACGTGACGCTGTTTGCCGAGCTGCTCGACGTCCTCGCGCCGGTGCCGGACGGAGGGCGCGGCACCGTCATCGTGCCGATCATCGAGACCGCCGAGGCGGTGCCGCTGATCGCCGCCATCGCGGCCGCCTCGCCGCGCGTCGCCGGCCTGCTGTGCGGGGCCGAGGATCTGGCCGCCGAGCTCGGCTGCGCGCCCGACGACGACACCGTGGCGATGATCAAGCGACAGATGGTGATCGGCTGCGCGGCCGCCGGCGTCGCCCCGCTCGGGCTCTTGGGCACGGTCGCCGATTTCCGCGACCCGGAGGCGGTGCGCGCCGTCGCGCTCGCCTCGCGGCGCGCCGGCTTCACCGGGGCGACCTGCGTGCATCCGGCGATCGTGCCGGTGCTCAATGCCGCCTTCGCACCGACCGGCGCCGAGGTCGACCTCGCCCGCCGCCAGGTCGAGGCGGCCGAGGCGGCGGCGCGCGAGGGGCGGGGCTCCTTCGCGGTCGACGGCCGCATGGTGGACGAGCCGATTCTCCGCCGCGCCCGGCGCATTCTCTCGTCGGTGCGTTGAGGTCCCCTGGTCGGGTGGCTTGCGCGGCCGGCGAAACGCGGTAGAGCATCGTCCGCCGAGTTCACCCCATGCTTCGCTCGGGTCCCGCGCAAGCGGGACTCCAGAGCGACGGGTCGTGTCGCCCGTCGCATGGCCCCTAAGTCCCCGCCTGCGCGGGGACGAGCGGAGATCGGGGTCTGCGCCATCTGGGAGCCCCATGATCACGTTCGCTCGCCTTCTTCGTGTCGCCGTTCTCTCGACGCTCGTCCTGCTGATCACGGCGCCCGCACACGCCGCGAAAATCACCTTCGTGCTGGTGAACGACATCTACGAGATGGCCGACCAGCAGATGCAGGACGGCAAGACGCGGGGCGGCTTCGCCCGTCTCGCCGCGGTCGTGAAGGCCGAGCGCGCCAAGGCGGCGGCGGGCGGCGGCACCGTCATCTTCGCCCATGCGGGCGACACGCTGTCGCCGTCGCTGATGTCGGGGCTCGACCAAGGCGCCCATATCGTGACGCTCACCAACATGGTGGCGCCCGACATTTTCGTGCCGGGCAACCACGAGTTCGACTTCGGCAAGGCGGTGTTTCTCAAGCGCATGGGCGAGGCGCGCTTCCCGCTCTATGCCGCGAACCTGCGTGCGCCCGGCGACGCGACGCTCCCCGGCTTCCAGGACCGCAAAATCGTCACGGTCGACGGGGTGAAGATCGGCCTCGTCGGCCTCACCTACGACGACACGCCGCGCGCCTCGAATCCCGAAGACCGCGTGTTCCGCGATTCGGTCGACACGCTGAAGGAGCAGGCGGCGGCGCTGCGCCGTGATGGTGCGGACTTCGTGGTCGCCGTCGTCCACGCCGACCGCGACCAGCAGCGCGCCATGCTGGCGACCGGCGTCGTCGATCTCGTGCTCGGCGGGCACAACCACGACCTGTTCATCAGCTACGACCAGAACGCCGCGCTGGTCGAGTCGAGCTACGAGGCGCTCTACGTCACCGCCGTCGACGTCGACGTGACGGTGACGACGACCACGGAAGGCCGCCGCGCGATGGCGTGGTGGCCGCAGTTCCGCATCGTCGACACCGCGACCGTGACGCCCGACCCGGCGGTCGCCGCCGCCGTGAAGGGATTCCAGGCCGAGCTCGCCAACGAGATGAACGTGCCGCTCGCCACCACGGCGGTCGAGTGGGACGCCCGCAGCGCGACGGTGCGGACCCGCGAGGCGGCGATCGGCAACGTCTTCGCCGACGCGGTGCGCGCCACCATGAAGACCGAGGCGGCGATCCTCAACGGCGGCGGCATTCGGTCCGGCCGGGTGTATCCGGCGGGCTCCGCCGTGACGCGCCGCGACGTGCTGGCCGAATTGCCCTTCTCCAACCGTGTCGTTCCGGTCGAGATCGGCGGCACCGAGCTGCGCGAGGCGATCGAGCACGGTCTCGCCAAGCTGCCCGACGCCTCCGGCCGCTTCCCGCAGGTGTCCGGCCTCACCATCGAGGCGGACGTGTCGAAGCCGGTCGGCAGCCGGGTGCTGTCGATCCTGGTCGACGGCAAGCCGCTCGACCCGCGGCGCACCTACACGGTCGCCGTCAACGACTTCATCGCCCGTGGCGGTGACGGCTACGCGATGGTGCGCGACGCCAAGCACCTGCTGCCGACCGACGACTCGCCGCTGCTCGCCAACGAGGTGATGGTCCATCTGCGCCGCCTCGGCACCGTGACGACCGGCGTCGAAGGGCGCATCAGGCTGAAGTGATCAGGTGGGGGCGGACGGCCTGATACGCACGGGGGGACAGCAAAATGGACGGCGCGTCGATCTGCGGTGCGGGTGTCCTCGGACGATAGGCGAGTGCGGCGTGGCTCCCTCTCCCCGGCGGGGAGAGGGTCGGGGTGAGGGGGGGCCGACGCCGGTTGGTTATCGAGAGGGCGGCACTCCCTCACCCGGAGTTCGCGCCTTCGGCGCGAACTCCGACCTCTCCCCGCTGGGGAGAGGTGTAACGAAGGCGCCACGTCCTGATCCTCGGGCGTCTGCTCGGCTCGCCCGGCGCGAGAGCGTAGGCCGAAGCGGTCACGCCGCCTCGGGCTGAGCGGACTTCACCAGCGTCGCGATGCGCCCGTGCAGGGCGTCGATCTCGCGGCTCATGCCGGCGACCGCCTCGCGCACCTCGATCGAGGCGTGGCCGACCTGATCGGTCTCGGCCGAGACCTGCGCGATGCGGGTCGCGACCGCGTGGGCGGCCGCGTTGGTCTGCTGGATGCTGCGGGCGATCTCGCGCGTCGCCGCGCCCTGCTCCTCGACGGCCGCGGCGACCGCCCCCGTGATGCCGTCGATACCGCGGATGCGCTCGCCGATCTCTTCGACGGCCTTGACGGCCGCCTCGGTGGCGGCACGGATGTTCTGGACGTGGCGGTTGATGTCGTCGGTCGAGCGGGCGGTCTGGCCGGCCAGCGCCTTCACCTCGCTGGCCACCACGGCGAAGCCCTTGCCGGCCTCGCCGGCGCGGGCCGCCTCGATGGTGGCGTTCAGCGCCAGCAGGTTGGTCTGCTCGGCGACGTCGCTGATCACGTGCGACACCTCCGAGATGCGCGCCACCGCCTCCGATAGCGAGCGGATCTTCGCCTGCGCGTCCTCTCCGGCCGCGACGGCGTCGTGAGTCGCGGCGCCCGTCCGGGCGATCTGGTCGGTGATCTCCTGCACCGACGAGGACAGCTCCTCGGCGGCGGCGGCGACCGCCTCGGCGGTCGTCTTGGCCTGGTCGGCGAAGGTCGCGACGCCGCGCGCCGTCTCGCCGACCGCGACAGCCCGGGTCGCCATCCCGGTGGCCGTGCCGCCGACCTGACGTGAGACGTCGCCGATGCCGCTGATCGCGTCGAGCGACTGGCGCTCGACATTACGCGCCATCTCGAGCACGGCGGCGCGCCGTGCACGGTCGGCCGCCTCGCCGGCGGCGATCTGCTCCTGCTTCAGCCGCTCGTTCTCCATGGCGTTGTCCTTGAACACCTGCACGGCCTTCGCCATTGTGCCGATCTCGTCGCCGCGGCCGATGCCCGGGACGGTCGTGGTCAACACGCCGCGCGCCAGCGCCGTCATGGCCGCCGTCATGTCGAGGATCGGCTTCACGATGCCGAAGCGGGCGGCGAGAAATCCGAGCACCAGGGCGGCGCCGATGCCGACGGCCGCGATGCCGAGGATGGTGCGGGTGCCGGCCGTGTAGGTCGCCTGCGCGGCCTCCGAAAGGCGCAGCTTCAGCTTCTCCAGCTCGGCGAAATAGACCCGGGTGCGGTTGCGCGCCTGGCCCTGGGCGTCGCGGCTCTTCGCCGCCAGCGCCAGAAGCTCGGCGCGCTGCTCCGGCGTCGGCGCCGCGCCGAGCTTCTCGGCGAACCCGACGACGTCGGCGGAGGCGCGCCGCAGCGTCTCGATCAGCGGCCCCTGCTCGGCGAGATAGCGCCGGTCGTCGTCGCTCGCCGCCATCCGGGCGAGCAGGGCGATGCGCTCGTCGACCAGCGTCCATTCGGCCCGGAGCTGCTCGGCCGCGTCCCTGATCACCGCGGGGCGCGGATCGGCGACCAGCATCGCCTCGGCCCGGCCGATCGCCGTGAAAGCCGTGTTGAGGCGCGAGCCCAGCACGGCCTTGTCGCCGGCGACGTCGGTCGCCCGTGCGGCGTCCCGCAGCTCCGACATGGCGTCGACGGCGACCACCACGATGGCGGCCGCGGCGATCGCGAGCAGGCCGATCAGGCCGATGATCTTCGTGAGGATGCGAATGCGCGACAGCAGGGAGGACACGGCGCAGCTCCGATGTCAGGGATCGGTGATGGCGGAGTCTCCCACGAAAGCCATGCCGCAAGGTAAATAACCAAATAATGATATTATATAAGCCCAGACAAATGGCTATGCCATCAATCCGTTATATAGGCTTCTGTTGCAAGTGCTTCCGAGGGGTGCCTCAATATAGCGAGGCACGGCAGCATAGTCGTTTCGGGTTGGATATTGCAGCGGGAGCCGCTTATGGAAAATTGGCCGATCGGGCTGTTCCATTGGCTGGTCGACGGCGCGATCGTCGCGGCGGTCGTCTGGCATGTCGGCTGGGGGCGCAAGCAGGACGCCGCGCGGCTCGCCCGCCTGCGGCAGGCGCAGGCGACCTCGGGCGCGACGGCTGGCGCGCAAGCCGGCGCCGCGGCCCGCACGTCGATCGCCGCGGGCGGCGAGCGGCCGGAACGACCGACGGTCAGGCGTGGTCGTGACGGGTCCGCTGGAAGTCGAGGACCTGCTCGGCGGTCGTCCGCTTGATCCGCTCGAAGCTCGACTTCAGGAGGTCGAGATCCTGGTCGTGCCCGCCGGGGCCGGCCTGGTCGCCGTGCCGCACCTGCAGGACGGTGCGGGTGGTGGTCCAGCCGAAGCCGAGCGCCTTCGCCATGAACAGGAGCGACTCGGCGCGGTTCTGCAGAAGGATGCGCTCGACGGTCGGCAGCGGCAGGTCGGCGAGGCGCGCCAGCGCCGCCGCCGTGTGCTCGAACTTGCCAGCCTTCGCGAAGCGCCGCGTCGCCGTCTCGGTCAGGCCGCCGGCCTTCTCCAGCGCCGCGACCTCGGCGGTGGCCGCCGCGTAGTCGGTCGATTCGGCGGCCGTGCGGGCCGCGATCGCGTGGGTGACGCGGGCCACGATGCTGCGGATGTCGCCGGGCTGCTCGGCGTGGCCGTCCTGGAGCTGGGTCCGCACCGCGTCGGACGCCTTGGCGAGCAGGCGGACGAAATGGTGCCGCGGCAGATCGGACCGTCGGCCGATCCGGGTCGCCAGCACGTCGTCGCCGTCGGCGCGCTCCACCAGCGCCTCGAATCCTTCCTCGGAGAACCGCGAGCCCGCGTTGTCGGCGACGCTGCGCACCACCATGTCGCTGCCGCGCGTCACCAGCACGTCGGTGATCGGCTCGCTCACCACCGGCCGCTTGGTGATCGCCAGGAGATGCACCTGGCTTCCGGCGCGGGCGCAGGCGACGAGGTCGGCCTCGTCGAGGCTGTCGGCGTGGATCAGCATCGGGGCGGCGACGGCCGGCGCCTCGTCGAGGGCAAGGCTGCGGGTGACCCGCGGCGGCGACACCGGCGCGCCGGCGAGCCGGCGGGCGAGCTCGCGCTTGGCGCTATCCTCGATGTCGACCAGGAGGCGGCCGAGCACGTCGTCGAACACCGCGACCTGCTCGTCGGAATACTGCACGGCGCCGTCGAGAAACAGATCCGTGACCCGCTGGAGGAGCCGGGCCCGGTCGGCCGCCGTGCCGGTCGTCAGGGTCTCGTCCAGTTCGTCGATCAGACGCGACGACTCGGCCATGTTGTCCACACGCCTTTCGACGAATGCACGCGGCCCGGCCGGGCGCGCGGCGACGCGCTCCGGCGGGCGCGACGCCGCGACGGCGTTCCGCTCCGTCCGGAGGCCAGATCACACGTGACGGTACTGGACCTGATTTGAGCATCCGTTAACGCGCATTCGAATGGTTCGGAGCCGGAACTGCGGCCGCAACGGGCAACGTGATCAGTTTCGCGGCGGCGGACCTGCCGGGACGCGAGCCGCGAACGCGGTTCCACCCCTGATCGCGCGCGGCCGGCGCATGGGAGATATTCGAACGGCACCAGTAAGTTGTTCGTCGGATGGTTGAGCCAGGAGGGCGCGTATAAGTCGGCGGCGGCTGAATGAAGAACCGTGAACCCCCAACGACGAACGGAACGTCATGTCCAACGCCGACCGCATCCTCAATCCCGCCCTCCGTTCGAAGATCATGTCGGCCGACGAGGCCGCAGCGCTCATCACGCCCGGCGCGAACGTGGGCATGAGCGGCTTCACGGGCGCCGGCTACCCCAAGGCCGTGCCGCTCGCGCTGGCGAACCGCATCGACGCCGCGCACGCCCGCGGCGAGCCGTTCCGGATCGGCGTGTGGACCGGCGCCTCGACGGCGCCGGAGCTCGACGGCGCCCTCGCCAAGGTCAACGGCTTCGCGATGCGGCTGCCCTACCAGTCCGATCCGAACTGCCGCAAGCAGATCAACTCGGGCGAGATGGAGTACACCGACATCCATCTCTCCCACGTCGCCCAGTACGCCTGGTTCGGCTTCCTCGGCCACCTCGACGTCGCCGTGGTCGAGGTCGCGGCGGTGCTGGAGGACGGCCGGCTCTTGCCGGCGAACTCGATCGGCAACAACAAGACGTGGCTCGACCAGGCCGACAAGGTGATCCTCGAGGTGAACTCGTGGGTCAATTCCGGCCTCGACGGCATGCACGACATCTACTACGGCACCCGCCGTCCGCCGGACCGGCGTCCGGTGCCGATCAACAATCCGGGCGACCGCATCGGCGACCGCTACTACACGATCGACCCGAGCAAGATCGTCGCCGTGGTCGAGACCGACAGCCGCGACCGCAACAGCCCGTTCACGCCGCCCGACGCGAACTCGAAGCTGATCGCCGGCCACATCCTCGACTTCCTCGCCCACGAGGTGCGGCGTGGCCGCCTGCCGCGCAACATGCTGCCGCTGCAGTCCGGCGTCGGCAATGTCGCCAACGCCGTGCTGGGAGGCCTGATCGAGGGGCCGTTCGAGGATCTGACGGCGTACACGGAGGTGCTGCAGGACGGCATGCTCGACCTGATCAAGGCCGGCAAGATGCGGTTCGCCTCGGCGACCGCCGTGTCGCTGAGCCCCGACGCCGCGCTCGCCTTCAACAACGACGCCCAGGAGATGAAGAAGAGCGTCATCCTGCGCCCGCAGGAGATCTCCAACCATCCGGAGGTGATCCGGCGGCTCGGCATCATCGCCATGAACGGGCTGATCGAGGCCGACATCTACGGCAACGTCAACTCGACCCACATCGGCGGCACCGCGATCATGAACGGCATCGGCGGCTCGGGCGACTTCGCCCGCAACGCCTTCCTGTCGATCTTCATGACGCCGTCGACGGCCAAGAACGGCGCGATCTCGTGCATCGTCCCGATGGTCACGCATGTCGACCACACCGAGCACGACGTCCACGTGGTCGTCACCGAGCAGGGGCTCGCCGATCTGCGCGGCCTGTCGCCCAAGCAGCGCGCCAAGGTGATCATCGAGAACTGCGCGCATCCGGACTACAAGCCGGCGCTGCGTGAGTACTTCACCCGTGCGCTGGAGGAGTCGCCCGGCCGCCACACGCCGCATCTACTCGACGAGGCGTTCCGCTTCCTGCCCGCGTGGAAGGCCCAGCAGGCGAGCCGCGCCGCGGAGTAGGGCGGGCCGCGCGACAGTCTTTGGTTCGAAACACGAGGGGTGGCGTACCGGTGCGCCACCCCTCGTGCCGATTACTCCTCCGCCCTCTGAGGAGGCCGCGCAGCGGCCGTCTCGAAGTGCGAGGGCGGCCTCCGCTTGCCGGCCACATGGTTCGAGACGCGGCCTTTCGGCCGCTCCTCACCATGAGGGTCGGTCGATGCGATCGCGCGCCGCCCTCACTCGTGCAGCGACGAGAGAAACTGCTTCAGCTCCGCCGTCTGCGGGGCGCCGAAGATCGCGTCGGGCGGGCCGGACTCGTGCACCCGGCCCTGGTGCATGAAGATCACCCGGTCGGCGACCTTTCGCGCGAAGCCCATCTCGTGGGTCACCATCAGCAACGTCATGCCATCCTCGGCGAGGCTCTCGACGACGCGCAGCACTTCGCCGACCAGCTCCGGGTCGAGCGCGCTGGTGATCTCGTCGCACAGCATCACGGCCGGATCCATGGCGAGCGCGCGGGCGATGGCGACGCGCTGCTGCTGGCCGCCGGAGAGCTGATCCGGCATCGCGTCGAACTTCTCCGCGAGCCCGACGCGGGCGAGCAGCGCCCGGGCGCGCGCCTCGTTCTCGACGGGCTTGCGCTTCTTCACCAGCCGCGGCGCCAGCATCACGTTGCCGCCGACGGTGAGGTGCGGGAACAGGTTGAAGCTCTGGAAGATCATCCCGACGCGCTGGCGCAGCTCGCGCATCGCCTGGGCGCTGTCGTGCAGCAGCGGCTTGCCGTCGACCGTGAGCGAGCCTTCCTGGAACACCTCGAGCCCGTTGATGCAGCGGAGCAGCGTGCTCTTGCCGGAGCCGCTCTTGCCGATGATCGCGACCACCTCGCCGCGCATCACGTCGAGGTCGATGCCCTTGAGCACCTCGTGGGCGCCGAACGACTTGCGCAGCGCCGTGATGCGCAGGATCGGGGCGCCGATCGCGGTGTGCGGCGTGGCGACGGCGGCGTCGTCCGCGGGAGTGTCAGTGACGGCCGGCATGGAGCCTCCTTTCGAGCGAGCCGGCGCACAGGCTGATCGGGAAGCACAGCGCGAAATAGATCAGCGCCACGCAGCCGTAGACCAGCAGCGGCTCGTAGGTGACGTTGGCGATCATGCCGCCCGCCTTGGTGAGCTCGACGAAGCCGATCACCGAGGCGAGCGCGGTTCCCTTGACGACCTGCACCAGGAAGCCGACCGTCGGCGGCACGGCGATGCGCAGCGCCTGCGGCAGCACGACATGGACGAGCTGCTGGCCGAAACCGAGCGCGAGGCTCGCCGAGGCCTCCCACTGGCCGCGCGGGATCGCCTCGACGCAGCCGCGCCAGATCTCGGTCAGATAGGCCGAGGCGTAGAGGGTCAGCGCGGCGCAAGCCGCTACCCAGGGTGACGTCTCGATGCCGAACAGCGCGATGCCGAAATACAGGAGGAAGAGCTGCATCAAGAGCGGGGTGCCCTGGAAGAGCTGCACATAGGCGGCGATCGCCACCTCGACGATCCGATTGCGGCCGAGCCGCAGCACCAGAAGCGCGAGCCCGACCACGCCGCCGCCGACGAAGGCGATCAGCGACAGCACCACGGTCCAGCGCGCCGCGAGCAAGAGGTTGCGCAGGATGTCCCAGAGGGTGAACTCGACCACGGGTCTCTCCTCAGCGGCCGAAGACGAAGCGCGGGCCGGCCCAGGACAACAGCCGCCGGACCGTCACGGCGAGGCCGAGATAGACGAGCGTCGCCAGGATGTAGGCCTCGAAGGCGCGGAAGTTGCGGCTCTGGATCAGGTTGGCCGCGTGGCTCAGCTCCTCCATCGAGATCTGTCCGCACACGGCGGAGCCGAGCATCACGATGATGATCTGGCTGGTCAGCGCCGGCCAGACGCGGCGCAGCGCCGGCGGCAGCACGATGTGCAGGAACACCTGGAGCCGGTTCAGCGCCAGGCTCTCGGCCGCTTCGATCTGGCCGCGCGGCGTCGCCTGGATGCCGGCCCGGACGATCTCGGTCGCGTAGGCGCCGAGATTGATGGTCATGGCCAGCACCGACGCCGTGAGCGGCGTCAGCTTCACGCCGGCCGCCGGCAGCCCGAAGAAGATGAAGAAGAGCTGCACGATGAACGGCGTGTTGCGGATCAGCTCGACATAGGCGGTGACCGGGATGCGCAAGCCCAGGGGACCGGAGAGCCGGGCCCAGGCGCAGGCGATGCCGATCGCCGAGCCGAGCAGGGCGGCGACGGCGGTGAGGCCGAGCGTCCAGGCCGCGCCTTCCAGAAGGAGCGGCCATTGGACGAGGACGGGCCAGAAGTCGAGCGCGACGCGCATGGCTTCATCCGGAAGGCGGAGCAGGGACCGGAGCAGGGACCGGAGCGGGAGACCGGGACGGGAGACCGGAGCGGCGGCCGCGGTCGCGGCGCGCCGTCCCGGGCGCGGATCACGGTGGGCGGATCACAGCACGCGGATCAGAGCGGCAACTCGCCGGCGCCGCGCTTCAGCCATTTCTGCGACAACGTCTCCAGCGTGCCGTCGGCCTTGGCGGCCAGGATGATCTCGTTGACCTTGCCGCGCAGCGCGTCCTCGCCCTTGCCGACGCCGACGAAGCACGGGCTGTCGCGCAGCAGCAGCTTGTACTCGACGCCGAGGCCGGGGTTCTTCTGGCTGAGCACGCCGATGTTCGAGACGCTGGTGGCGATCACCTGGGTCTGGCCGGACGCGAAGGCGGCCGTGGTGGCGGCTTGGTCCTCGAACCGCTTGACGATGGTGGTCGGCGGCGCCACCTGGGCCAGCATCTCGTCCTCCATGGCGCCGCGGGCAACCGCCACGGTCTTGCCGGCGAGATCGGCGAAGGATTTGATCTCGGTCGCCTTGAGGGCGAAGACGCCCTGGTAGAAGGGCGCGTAGGCGTGGCTGAAATCGATGATCTTGGCCCGCTCCTCGTTGCGCCCGAGGGTCGAGACGATCAGGTCGATCTTCTTGGTCTGCAGGTAGGGGATGCGGTTGGCGCTGACCACCGGCACGAGCTCGGCCTTCACGCCCAGCTTGGCGGCGATCAGGTTGGCGATGTCGATGTCCAGGCCCATGGGCGCGAGGGTCGGCCCGACGAAGCCGTAGGGCGGGTAATCGGTCGGGACGCCGATCCTGACGGTCTTGGCCTTCAGGACGTCGGCGAGCGCGGTCTGCGCTTGGGCCGCGCCGAAGGGGAGCGCCAGGACGGCGAGGCCGACGGCGACGACGAGGCTGCGCTTCGAAAGCGTCGAGTGCATCGGGCGAGGATCCTTGTCTCGTGGAACGACGAAAGGGGCGGGGATGCCGCTCGGGACTGCGCGGGGGTGCCGCTCCAGAAGCAATCCCCGGGCCATGATCCGGCCGGGGACCGTTCCTGCGGGGCGGCGCGGAGTCGGGCCGTCCGCCGCGTCCGGGGCGCTGTCGAGCGGTTTTGACGGCTTTCGAATTGTACAATTCGATCAGCAGGATAAGCCGAATGTTTCCGGTCCTGACGTAGCCCTGGGCTTAAGTCCAAATTATCTAAGACTCGAACGTGCCCCGGACTGTTAAGCCGAAAGAAACGGCGACCGAAAAAGATCGGGGCGCACTGTTAAGACACCGAAAACCAGTCCGATGACGCTGCCGATTCTCCAGTTGCCGAAGCTGATCGCCGAGCGGCGGAGCTCGGCGATTCTCGGCGTCGTCATCATCGCGATGCTGTGGGCCGGCATCGCCTGGAAATATTACGAGGGCGTCCGGGCGGACGAGCGCGAGGCGGAGCGCACCAACCAGAACTTCGCCATGGTGTTCGAGGAGAACGTGCTGCGATCGATCGGCGAGATCGACAAGGCGCTCCTCTACATGCGCCGCAGCATCGAGACCCGCAAAGACTCGACCGACTACCACACCATCGTCGCCACCACCGACGTGCTGAGCGAGATCATCGTCCAGGTCGCCATCATCGATGCCAAGGGCATCATGCGCGCCTCCAACGCGGGCCCGCAGCCGGCGCCGCCGACCGACCTGTCGGACCGCGAGCACTACCGGGTCCATGTCGACAGCCCCGACGACGTCCTGTTCATCTCGAGGCCGCTGGTCGGCCGGATCAGCGGCAAGTGGTCGGTCCAGTTCACCCGGCGCTTCCTCAACACCGACGGCAGCTTCGCCGGCGTCGTCGTCGCGTCCCTGGATCCGGCCCATCTCACCCAGTTCTACGACAAGATCGATCTCGGCCCGTCGGCCTCGATCTCGCTGATCGGCAGCGACGGCGTCGTCCGTTCGAGCGGCGGCCGGTCCGGGGGCCTCGGCCTCGGCACCGACCTGCGCGGCACCCGGGTCCACGACGCCATCGCGGCCGGGACGAACAACACCTTCGACATGATCGATCCCGAGTCGGACGACCCGCGGCTCGTCACCATCCGCAAGGTGAGGGGACACCCGTTGTGGGTGAGCGTCGGCGTCGACAAGGCGGACATCTACAAGAGCGCGATCTCCACCCTGCAGCTCCACGTCACGGTCGGCCTGCTGCTCACCGTGCTGATTCTCGTCGCCGTCAACCGCATCCTGCGCTCCGAGGCGCGCGCCGTGCAGAAGAGCGAGCAGCTCCGGCTCACCCTCGAGCACATGAGCCAGGGCATCATGCTGGTCACCCGGAGCCACGAGATCCCGGTGATCAACCGGCGCTGCGCCGAGCTCCTCGACCTGCCGCCCGAATGCGCCGAGCATCCGCCGCGGCTCGACGAGCTCGCCGAGCGGACCACCCGCCGCGGCAAGCTGCGCGACGTCCTGCTGCCGGCGCGCGGCAGCGCCGATCAGGTGACGACGGCGGGCCAGCGCCGCGTCACCGTGTGCGAGCGCATCCTGCCGGACGGGACCGTGCTGGAGCTGCGCACCGCCCATCTCGACGACGGCAGCTTCATCCATACGCTCTCCGACATCACCCAGCGCTGGCAGGCGGAGGCGCGGGTCGCGCGTCTCGCCGCCGAGGATCCGCTCACCGGGCTGCCCAATCGCCGCGTCTTCCATTCGGCGCTGGATCAGGTGGGCCGTGGCGCCACCGGCGCCGACGGCGTGCCGGTGCCGGATCACGCGGTGCTGTTCCTCGATCTCGACCGCTTCAAGGTGATCAACGATACGCTAGACCGTTTTTCGCT
>NZ_JBEOMB010000141.1:0-9859 GCF_046000175.1 Rhodoplanes sp. SY1 | reverse complement strand
CCAATGTGGGCAAGTCGACCCTGTTCAACGCGCTCACCGCCACGGCGGCCGCGCAGGCGGCGAACTATCCGTTCTGTACCATCGAGCCGAACGTCGGCGAGGTCGCGGTGCCGGATCCGCGCCTCGACGTGCTGGCGAAGCTCGCCAAGTCGAACGACATCATCCCGACCCGGCTCGCCTTCGTCGACATCGCCGGCCTGGTGCGCGGCGCCTCGAAGGGCGAGGGGCTCGGCAACCAATTCCTCGCCAACATCCGCGAGGTCGACGCGATCGTCCACGTGGTGCGCTGCTTCGACGACGGCGACATCACCCATGTGGAAGGCCGCATCGATCCGGTCGCCGACATCGAGACGATCGAGACCGAGCTGATGCTCTCCGATCTCGACAGCCTGGAGAAGCGCGTCGTCGCCGCCGAGAAGAAGGCGAAGGGCGGCGACAAGGAGGCCAAGGAGCTGTTCGATCTGATGAGCCGCGCGCTCGTGCTGCTGCGCGAGGGCAAGCCGGCGCGCCTCGTCGAGCTGCGCCCCGAGGACGAGAAGCCTTTCCGCCTGCTCGGCCTCCTGTCGTCGAAGCCGGTGCTCTACGTGTGCAATGTCGAGGAGGCCGCGGCCGGCACCGGCAACGCCTACTCCAAGGCCGTCGAGGCGCGGGCCGCCGAGGAGGGCGCCGTCGCGGTCGTCATCTCGGCCCAGATCGAGGCCGAGATCGCCATCCTGCCGAACGAGGAGCGGGCCGATTATCTCGCCGCCATCGGGCTCGAGGAGCCCGGCCTCAACCGGCTGATCCGGGCCGGCTATCAGCTCCTCGATCTGGTCACCTTCTTCACCGTCGGACCGAAGGAGGCGCGCGCCTGGACGATCACGCGCGGCACCAAGGCGCCGCAGGCGGCCGGCGTGATCCACACCGATTTCGAGCGCGGCTTCATCCGCTCCGAGACCATCGCCTACGACGACTACGTCACCTATTCGGGGGAGGCGGGCGCCCGCGACGCCGGCCGGCTGCGGCTGGAGGGCAAGGAATACGTCGTCGCCGACGGCGACGTGCTGCACTTCAGATTCGCGACGTGAGGCGAAACCCCACGGCCTCGTCATGCCCGCGCTCGTCGCGGGCATCCACGTTCTGACGACGGCGCTCGAACACCGACGTGGATGGCCGGGACAAGCCCGGCCATGACGGCGGTGGGCTGCCCTCGCATCGCTACATCCGGCCGCTGTTGCGGATGGCGCCGAGGTGCTCGTTGATGCGGAAGACGATCAGCACGAACTCGGCGGCGATGCGGGCGGCGATGACGCCGACCACGCATCCGAGCAGGCTGGCGAAGAGCCCGAACAGGCCCCCGAAGATGTTGTGGACCATCAGGGCCAGCGCCGAGACGGCGCCCGACAGGCCGAACAGGACCGACATCCCGACCGCCAGCCAGTAGAACACCTTGATGATCGACGGGGTGATGAAACGGTCCAATTGGAAAAGGTCTTTGAACGACAACATCCGGGCCTCCTCGGCGGACCGGCTTCGCAAACGGCCGGTGGGGCGACATCGACGACCGAGCGCGGGTGGGGCGACCGGTCGGAGCAGGGTCCGCCGCACCCGCTCGACCACCGTCCTGGCCGATAATTGTGGTGCGCTCGCGTCGCCCGCGCGCGGCGGGATGGGCCGCGGGCCCGCGCGCCGCGATCATCCCCGGCGAGCTGTCGGAAGGGTGAACGGAAGGTTGACGTTGCCGGGCCGGATGCCCCGGCGGGCGGAGCTGCGACGGCACCGCCGCGGTGCCGGACGGCGCGGTTCCCGTCTTGGTCGCGCCGACCGGCCCGGCGCCTGCGGCCGGTCCACACGGCTGCGATCAGATCGGGAGCGACGGCCCGTCCCGGGTGGGGGACAATCGTCGCGTGGTCCGGCGCGCCCCCTGTGTCCGCCCAAGTGCCCGCCCAAGTGTCCGACCAAGTGCCCGCCCAAGCGCTCGTTTCGATCGCCGCAACGTGGCGGACCCGGCGCGTCGCATGCCGGCGCAGCGCCGGCGTGACCCAATCCGGCCGAATGATCAATCCGTACGCAATCGAGGCTTGTGCGGGGCGGGTCGGTTTCCTAACTACGGCACAAGCAGGAGCCGCCGTCATGGATCAACTCAAGCTCGTCGCCCTCGACCAGGACGATCTGGAGATCGTCGCGACCCACCTCCAGGACGCCCATGTGAAGGTGGGGGATGTCCATTGGCGGCCGCAGGAGAAGCGGCTGGTGATGGGCCTGAACCGCTTCGACTGGGAGGGCGCGGTCTGCGAGAACGGCCATTTCCGCCGTCGCCGCACCGCGCTGCGGTTCGACCGGGTGCTGGCCGTGAAGTGCCGCAACCTCGAATGCCAGGCCAAGGAGGTCGTCCTCAATCTCCTCACCATCGAGTTCGTCGAGACGGCCGCGCCGGGCGGCAGCGTCGTCCTGATCTTCTCGGGCGGCGGCGAGCTGCGGCTCGACGTGGAGTGCCTCGAGGTGGAGCTTGCCGACCTCGGACCGGTGTGGGATACGACCGCCTGTCCGGCGCACGAGGATCAGGCGAGCCCGGCCCTCTCGGCCGCGCCCCGCTGATCCGCTCCGGCCCCCGTCCGGGGCCGGACGATCGACAGAAATTCTCGTCGCGCCCGCCGCGTCCTCGACTGCAGCCGGGCGGCAGCAGGGTCGGCGCCCGTCGCGCCGTCGCGGCCTTCCCCGCCCGCCGGTTCCGCCGTCTCATGCCCGTCCGTCTCGACACCCGTGACCCCGCGTTCAAGGATCGTTTCGCCGCCCTTCTCGGCGCCAAGCGCGAGGCGGCGGCCGACGTCGAGGCGGCGGTGCGCGCCATCGTCGACGACGTGCGGGCGCGCGGCGACGCGGCACTCGTCGCGCTGACGCAGAGATTCGATGGGCTCGACCTCGGCGCCGCCGGCGCCGCGGCCCTGCGGGTGACGCCGGCCGAGATCGCCGCGGCGGTCGCCGCCTGCGATCCGCAGGAGATCGCCGCGCTGACCTTCGCGCGCGACCGCATCGAGGCCTATCACCGCCGCCAGCTTCCCGGCGACCAGCGCTTCACCGACGCGCTCGGCGTCGAGCTCGGCTATCGCTGGACGCCCGTCGAGGCGGCCGGCCTCTACGTGCCGGGCGGCACCGCGGCCTATCCGTCCTCGGTGCTGATGAACGCCGTGCCGGCCAAGGTCGCCGGCGTCGCGCGGCTCGTGATGGTCGTGCCGGCGCCGGGCGGCAAGCTCGCGCCGCTGGTGCTCGCCGCCGCGCATCTCGCCGGCGTCGACGAGATCTACCGGGTCGGTGGGGCGCAGGCCGTGGCGGCGCTCGCCTGGGGCACCGCGACGATCGCGCCGGTCGACAAGATCGTCGGCCCCGGCAACGCCTATGTGGCGGCGGCCAAGCGCATCGTGTTCGGCAAGGTCGGCATCGACATGATCGCCGGCCCGTCCGAGGTGCTGATCATCGCCGACGCGACCGCCCATCCGGACTGGATCGCCGCCGATCTGCTGGCCCAGGCCGAGCACGACACGGCGGCGCAGTCGATCCTGATCACGACCGACGCGGCGCTCGCCGCCGCCGTCGAGAAGGCCGTGGATGCGCAGCTCGCCACATTGCCGCGGGAAAAAATCGCCGGCGCGTCGTGGCGCGATCACGGCGCCGTGATCCTGGTCGAGACGCTCGACCAAGCGGTCGGGCTCGCCGATCGGGTCGCCGCCGAGCATCTCGAGCTCGCGGTCGCCGACCCGGCGCCGCTCGCCGAGAAGATCCGCCACGCCGGCGCGATCTTCGTCGGCCATCACACGCCGGAGGCGATCGGCGACTACGTGGCGGGATCGAACCACGTGCTGCCGACGGCGCGCTCGGCGCGCTTCTCGTCCGGCCTCGGCGTGCTCGACTTCATGAAGCGCACCTCGCTCCTGCGCTGCGGGCCGGAGCAGCTCGCCGCCCTCGGGCCCGCCGCCGTGACGCTGGCGCAGGCCGAGGGTCTTGACGCGCACGCCCGCTCGGTGTCGTTGCGTCTGTCGCCGACGGCGGGTGCCGAATGAGCCGACGGGTCCGCGAGGGACGCGAGAGCCATCGCCTGTGCGAGGTGACGCTCGATCAGGACTCCATCGGGGCCGGCAATCGCGACATCGAGCACGAGCGCACCGTCGCCATCTACGACCTGCTCGAGGACAACCTGTTCGCCCCCGTGGGCCACGACGGCGGGCCGTACTGTCTGAAGCTCCTGCTCGCCAACGACCGCCTGGTGTTCGACGTGCGCGACCAGTCCGGCGAGCCGGTCGTCGCGCACTATCTGTCGCTGACGCCGTTCCGCCGCCTCGTGAAGGACTACTTCATGATGTGCGAGACCTATCACGACGCCATCCGCACGCTGTCGCCGAGTCAGATCGAGGCGATCGATATGGGCCGCCGCGGGCTCCACAACGAGGGTTCCGAGCTGCTCACGGAGCGGCTGAAGGACAAGATCGAGATCGACTTCGACACGGCGCGGCGGCTGTTCACGCTGATCACCGTGCTGCACTGGAAGGGGTGAGCGCGATGCCCCCCCCGGGCCCCGTCGGGCCGCCCGGAGCGGTGCTGTTCGTCTGCGCCTGGAATTCGGTGCGCTCGCCCATGGCGGCGGCGATGTTCCGCCAGTATTATGGCCACAAGAGCTATGTCGGCTCGGCCGGCGTCCGCAAGGGCGAGCCGGACCCGTTCGCCGCCGCCGTGATGGACGAGGTCGGGCTCGATCTCTCCAAGCACAAGCCGATCACGGTCGAGGAGCTGGAGGATCTCGAAGGCCTGAACTTCGATCTGATCGTCACGCTCTCGCCGGAGGCGCATCACCGCGCCCTCGAGCTGACCCGCACGCTCGCCGTCGACGTCGAGTACTGGCCGACCCTCGATCCCGGCGCCGCCGAGGAGGGCACCCGCGACCAGCGCCTCGCCGCCTACCGCGACATTCGTGATCAGCTCCTGACGAAGATCGAGCAGCGGTTCGGGAAGCCGGGCTTCGGGCGGTGATCCCGTCGTTCCGGGGCGCGTGTTTCACCTCTCCCCAGCGGGGAGAGGTCGGGGTTCGCGCCGAAGGCGCGAAGTCCGGGTGAGGGGGGTCGCCCTCTCGATGAAACAATCGGCGTCGGCACCCCCTCACCCCACCCTCTCTGCGCTGGGGAGAGGGAGCCGCGCCGTGCTCGGCATGACGTCAGAGACCCATCGCCACCGACGCCATGCGGTCGGCCCGTTGACTAGAGATGTGTGCCTCGCACGAGATCAGAACTCTCCCCACGGGGAGAGGTGAACGTCCGATCCTGATCACCTCGCAAACCCGAACAGCGTTCGCGACGTCTCGGCCACCGCGGCCTGCTGCTCCGGCGTCAGCCATGTGCGCAGCTCCGTGAGGCCGTCCTCGTAACGGCGCGTCGCCTCGTGCTCGGTGTGCGGCCAGTCGCTGCCCCACAGCAGGCGGCCGGGGCCGAGCGCGTCGACGAGCGCGCGGGCGTAGGCGCCCGCATCGGCGCCGCCGCAGCGATAGCTCCCGGAGATCTTCACGAACAGCGGGCCGTCCGGGCCGGCGGCGAGCAGGCGGCGGAAGCCGGGGTCGTCGACGCCGAGCGTCGGGTCGGGCCGGCCGAAGTGATCGATCACGACGGGCGCGCCGAGCGGCACGATCGCGTCGAGCAGCGGCAGGAAGGCTCGACCCTCGGCCTGGATCTCGATCTGCCAGCCGCGCGCCGCGACGCGCTTCAGGAGCACGATCCAGTCCGGCGTCAGCACGACGGAAAAATCCTTGCCCAGCAGGTTGAGCCGGATGCCGACCACGCCGGTCGCCGCATAGGCGTCGAGCGTCGTGTCGGTCACGCCGGGATCGACCACGACGATGCCGCGCAGCCGCTCCGGCGCGCGCGCCAGCGTATCGAGCAGGTAGGAGTTGTCGGTGCCGAGGAACGAAGGCTGCACCACGACGATCTCACGCACCCCGTGGCGCGCCGTCACGGCGAACAGATCGTCCGGCGTGAAGTCGCCCTTCGGCGAATGGCGCCGCCCCGCGGCGAGCGGCAGAGCGCGGGTGAAGACGTGGACATGGGTGTCGACGGCGGGAAGTCGAGGCGGAAAGGGCGCGGTGGGGGAGGGGGCCATTGCTCGGTTGCCAGGAGAATGCGGTTGGTCTTATACTCCTCTATAGGACCGATTGACCAGAGCCTTTCGGGGCGCGCATCGCCGACCCGCAACCGCCGTTCGCACGTCCGTTCCGTAACGTTCACGCTGCCCTTCCGCCTGCCGTCCGCATCGCAAACAACCGCGTTCCACGACGTTCCATCCGAGGGCCGCCATGCACGCCGCTTCCGACGCCGTCGGGTCCGACCAGCGCCTGCCGATCTACCAGCGCCTCAAGGACGCGCTCGCCGAGCGCATCCAGGACGGCGCCTGGAAGCCGGGCGAGGCGATCCCGGCCGAGAGCGACCTCGCCTCCGATTTCGGCGTCGCGCTCGGCACCATGCGCAAGGCGATCGAGGGACTCGTCCAGCAGGGCCTCCTCGAGCGGCAGCAGGGGCGCGGCACCTTCGTGCGCCGCGCCGACCTCGGCAACACGCTGTTCCGCTTCTTCCGCCACACCGGCAAGGGCGGCAAGCCCGTGGTGCCGACCCAGAGGCTGGTCGGGCGCCGCACCGCCGCGGCGGGCCGCGAGGCGGCACGCGCGCTCGCCCTTACAGCCGACGATCCGGTCCTGTGGTTGAAGCGCCTGCGCCTCGTCGACGGCGAGCCGCTCGTCGTCGACGAGATCGCGCTGCCGCTGCCGCGCTTCCGCACGCTCGCGACGCTGCCGGCGGAGAAGTTCGAGGGGCTGCTCTATCCGCTCTACGAGCGCGAGATCGGCATCACGGTGGCGCGCGCCACCGATCGCATCGCCTTCGGCCGCGCCACCGCGGCGGTCGCCAAGGCGCTCGGCATCGCGGCCGGCGATCCGGTCGTGGTGATCGACCGCACCGCCTTCGGGCTCGACGGGGCGCCGCTCGAATGGCGGCGCTCGCACGGGCCCGCGGAGCGGTTCAGCTACGACGTCGAGATCAGATGATCTCGCGCGTCGGATGAGCCCGGCCCGCGCAGGCGCGCCGGATCGGACGAGATCGTGATCAGGGAGAGAACAATGCTCAAAGGCATTCTTGGCGCGCTCGCGCTCGCCGGCACGGCGCTGACCACAACGGTGCTGGTGCCGCTCGCGGCCACGGCGCAGGAATTCCCGACCCGGCCCATCACCCTGATCGTGCCGGCTCCGCCCGGCGGCGGCACCGACGTGTTCGCCCGCCAGATCGCCGAGGCCGTCGAGCCGATCCTCAAGCAGAATGTTGTATGAGCCCTAAGCGGCTGAAACTGCTGTCTAATTCGGTTTATTGCGGGGCGCTAGGGCTCAAAAAAGTGCAGCAAAATCAATGTCGGCGCAGCCGGTGTGTGCCAGTTGTGGGCCAGTGCTTTACAGCATCCCAAAAGTAGCAGTTAAGATTCTTGCCCATTCCGGTAGGTGCCGGTATTGGTTGCCGCGTCGAGCCGATTCGAGATTCTGTCAATGAGGTCAATAGTTATCAACAGCAATCCACGGATATATTTCCGGGACTGCGAGATTTTGCTGTGGGTGGCTTGACTTTCGGCTTGAGACGACTCTCGGCGGCGATCATATTTCCGATGCAACCAACACGGAGACGCGGATGAAGTTGCCCAAACTGAATGACTGGCTAAAGGTCGGATATTTCTTCCTTCGGGCCACAAGCGTAATCACAAGCATCGTTTTCAGGTTTTTGGATCGTTAAAATCGAACCTGAAGACATAGCGTAGGGAAATCCTATGCCAAAAACCGCAGCACGTTTGGGAGCACCGGAGTACCCCACACCTTGGCTCTAAACAGTTTAGGGCTTTGGTGTGGGGCTTCTGTTTCTGAAAGTAATCTGTAACAAAAAGCGCCACCTAAGTGGCGCCTTCCGATTATCTGGCCGGGCGTTACTCCGGCGCACCCCGTTCTGGTGGGGCCTACCTTCAAGTGGCTCAAAGGGCTAGCCAACACTGAAAAACTTGTCTTCCCCGGTCGTTACCCCGGCGTATTTGCCTTTTGTGTTTCTACGTTCAACACCGCAGATAATTTAGTCGCTGGCCGGGCGTTACTCCGGCTCCCAGATTGAAGCTTTGACCAACGGGCTGGTACTGGGTCTATCGAATGTCAGGGCTCTCGCCCTGTTCCCGTATTCCCGAGCGCTTCTACTTTCAGCGCCGCAGCGACTTAAGCAAGTATTCCTGCAACCGTCCGAATTTGTCAATACATTCCTAAACTATATTTCAGTTTGAAAGGTGCTTGTCTATCTGTGCCAGAACTGGGCCAATAAGATTCTTAGGTCGTTGATTCTACAGGCACAAACACCTTTCCTCACATCCTCAAGCAGAAGGTGATCGTCGACAACCGCGCCGGCGGCGGCGGCACGGTCGGCACCACGCTGATCAGCGCGGCCAAGCCCGACGGCTACACGCTCGGCTTCGTCTGGAACTCGCCGCTGACCACGAGCCCGCACAGCCTCACGGTCCCCTACACGCCGGACTCGTATGCCAGCGTGATGTCGATCGGCTACTCGTCCTATGTGCTGTGCGCGGCGCCCGACTTCCCGGCCGCGACTGGCCAGGAGCTGATCGACCAGATCAAGGCGAACCCGGGCAAGTTCACCTACGGCAACGACGGGCTCGGCGGCACCATGCAGCTCGCCGCCGAGCGGGTGTTCACCAAGGTCGGCGCCAAGGTGCGCGCCGTTCCGTTCGGCGGCGCCGGCGAGACGGCGCGCAACTTCCTCGGCGGTCACGTGACGTTCTACGGCGGCTCGCTGCCGCCGATCCTGCCGCACGCCGCGGCCGGTAAGGCGAAGTGCCTGCTGCTCACCTCGGCCGCGAAGAACCCGGCGCTGCCGCAGGCCTCGGGCCTCGCCGACATCGGGCTCGGGGCCGAGGAAACCGTGCTGTGGTGGGGCCTGATCGCGCCGGCCAGGACGCCGCCCGCCGTGCTCGCCACGCTCGAGAAGGCGTTCATGGAGGCGGCGTCGACGCCGGCCTTCAAGGCCACCATGGAGAAGCAGGGCGCCACCCAGCGGGTGCTCGGATCGAAGGAGACGGGCGCGCTGATCCGCCAGGAGCTCGACGCCCTCGGCGCGGTCGCCAAGGCGATCGGCGTCGAGCGGAAGGCGCAGTGATGAGGATGATCCTCACCTTCGTCATGGCCGGGCTCGTCCCGGCCATCCACGGTCTTCCGGGCTTTGCGGCAAAGACGTGGATGCCCGGCACAAGGCCGGGCATGACGGCTCTGAATGCGAGGAGCCTCCCATGTCGGGCCTGAGTCTTCCGCGCTGGGTCGGGGATGCGGCGGTCGGGCTCGCGCTCGCGCTCGGCGGGGTGACGCTGGCGGTGCTCGCCTGGCCGATCCCGCGCGGCTCGCTCGGCAATCCGGGACCGGGCTTCATGCCCTTCGTGCTCGGCCTCGCGCTCGTTCTGCTCGGGCTCGCCTGCGCGGTGCGGGCGCTGCGCGAGCACGACGGCGCCGCCGTGGTCCTGGTCAACCGCAAGACCGCCGTCTGCCTCGCGATGCTGCTCGCCGCCGCGCTCGCCTTCATTCCGGTCGGCTTCGTGCCGACCGTCGCCGTGATGCTGAGCGTGCTGTTCGCCGTGCTCGGCGGCCAGCCGTGGTGGCGCGCCGTGCTGTTCGGCTGCGGCGCCAGCCTCGCGCTCGACGTCGTGTTCGAGCAGCTCTTGGGTCTCGGCCTGCCGGCCGGGGTGTGGCCGTTCTGATTTGTTTCGTCTGCACGTCGGAGACGCCGGCGTGCTTCGCTGATGTCGTTCCCCCCACCCCCGACCC
>NZ_JBEOMB010000140.1:0-34706 GCF_046000175.1 Rhodoplanes sp. SY1 | reverse complement strand
AGGCCTGATGCGCCGCAGATCCGGGGCCTAAGAGCGCCACGACGGGCCATAAGCCAAAAAAGATACATCCGACCGCCTCGCCCGATCGCTCCGGGGTCCCGGTTCGCGGCGCGAAGCGCCGCGCCCGGGACACGAGGCTTTCACCAAATCCGCCCCCCTACTCCAGATCGGTGCTCAGGATCGCCATCTGGAAGTTGTAGGAGCGGTCGTCGTCCTCGTCGTCGACGAACAGCACGCCGATGAACTCCTCGCCGATATAGACCTCGGCCGAATCGTCCTTCTTGGGGCGCGGCACGACGCGCAGGCGGGCGTTGCCGAACAGGCGGCGCAGATAGCCTTCGAGCTTGCGGATTTCAACGGCGTCCACGGGCGGCTCCTTTTCCGTCGTCGGGATCGGCGGCGGCGCCAGGAGCGGCGCGCCGGGATGGTCGGGGAGTCCATACGGGGGCTGGCGCGGTCGCGCAAGGCGCCCGGTGGACATCTGCCATCCGTATGAGGCGTAAGCCGATTTCGCTTCGGCCGCGGGCCTAGAGGCCGAGCTCGCGCAGCATCTGGTCCATGGCGTGCGACGGCTCGGCGCAGCCGGCGTCGCCGACCACCTTGGCGGGCACGCCGGCGACCGTGGTGTTGTGCGGCACCGAGCGCAGCACCACCGAGCCGGCGGCGATGCGGGCGCAGTGGCCGATCTCGATGTTGCCGAGGATCTTGGCCCCCGCCCCGATCATCACGCCGTGGCGGATCTTCGGGTGGCGGTCGCCGGTCTCGTTACCGGTGCCGCCGAGCGTGACGTGATGCAGGATCGAGACGTCGTCCTCGATCACGGCGGTCTCGCCGACGACGAGGCCGGTGGCGTGGTCGAGGAAGACGCCGCGGCCGATCCGCGCCGCCGGGTGGATGTCGGTGGCGAACACGGACGACGCCCGGCTCTGCAGATAGAGGGCGAAGTCGCGTCGCCCGCCGCTCCACAGCCAGTGCGCCAGCCGATGCGCCTGAATGGCGTGAAAGCCCTTGTAGTAGAGGAGCGGCTCGAGAAACCGGCTGGTCGCCGGGTCGCGGTCGACGACCGCGACGATGTCGGCCCGGAACGCCTCGCCGATCTCCGGGCTGCCGTGCAGCGCGTCCTGATAGGCGCCGCGAATGAGCTCGCTGCCGAAGTCGGGATGGTCGAGCCGCGCGGCGACGCGATGCACCACCGCGTCCTCCAGCCGATCGTGATGCAGCACGCTCGCATAGGCGAAGGACGCGAGCTCCGGCTCGCGCCGCGCCACCGCCTCCGCCTCGGTGCGGATGCGGTCCCACACCGGGTCGACGCGGCCGAGCGTCCTGGTGATGCTCCGGTCCTGCAACATGCCGTTCTCCCGGCGCGGTGTCCCCGATCACAATCATATCAGACCGTGACGTGTTTCGGGGTCATTCCGGGGCGCAGCGGAGCTGCGAACCCGGAATCCAGCCCGGACGTCCAGGATCGCCGCTGGATTCCGGGTTCACGGACCTGACGGTCCGCGCCCCGGAATGACGTGTTTTTCGCTCACGGCCGCTCGGTCAGGAACGCCAGCACGGCCGCCTTGTAGGCGCGGTCGCCGACCGCCAGCATGTGGTCGCGGTCCGGGATGTCGACCAGCGTGGCGCCGGGGATCAGGTCGGCGAGCGGGCGGCCCGGACCGGAGACCTCGTCCTTGGTGCCGATGGCGATCAGCACGGGCGGCTCCAGCCGGCCGATCTCGGTGGTCGACAGCGTCTGGCGCGAGCCGCGGATGCAGGCCGCGAGCGCCCGCAGATCGGACTTCGTGCGGTCGGCGAAGGCCCGGAAGGTGCGGCCCTGCGGATCGGTGACGTCGGCGAGCGACGGCGCCTCCATGGCCTCGGCCACCGCATCCGGCAAGCCGGCGCCGTCGACCAGATGCCAGCCGAGCCCGCCGAGCGTCGCCGAGCGCACCCGCTCCGGATGGGCGAGCGCCAAGAACGCCGTCACCCGCGCCCCCATCGAGTAGCCCATCACGTCGGCCTTGCCGATGCCGAGATGGTCGAGCAGCGCCCGCACGTCGTCGGCCATGGCGCCGGCGTGATAGGCGGCCGGCGCGTAGAGCTTGGTCGAGGCGCCGTGGCCGCGCATGTCGAGCGCGATCACGCGGCGGCCCGCATGGGTGAGGGTGTGGACCCAGCGCGGATGCACCCAGTTGGCCTCCTTGCTGGAGGCGAAGCCGTGGACGAGCACGATGGGCTCGCCCTCGCCCTTGTCCAGATAGGCGAGCTCGACAGGACCGTTCTTGAAGGACAGCATTTTCACTGAAGGACGTTGAAGGAGCTTGATCAGGCCGGCTGTGCCGCCGGCTGCGGGGTGAGCGAAGGCTTCGCCGCGGCGGCGCGGGCGGCCATCCGGGCGGCCTTGCGGGCGCGGCGCTTCTTGGCGAAGGCGAGCCCGCGGCGGGTGGCGCGCTCGGTCAGGCTCTTGACCAGGACGAGCGCCCAGATCAGCGACATCAGCGCGCTGAACGACCAGTTGAACAGCGTCATGGCGCCGGTGGTCAGCACCAGCGCGGCGCGGCCGCCGAGCTTGAGGATCGCGCGCGTCTTGCCGCCGTTCTTCTCGGCGATCTTGGCGAGGCGCGCCACGTCCTTCGGACCTTCGGCGAGCTTCAGCCCGTCGAGGGCCGCGCGCGTGCCGGCCTTGGCCTGCACCTTGCCGGCGTCGCGGACGAGATCGACCAGCGGCTCGGCCTTGTCGAGCTTGACGGCGGCCTTCAGGCCGCGCGCCGCGGCGGCAGGCTGCAGGAGCGCAGTGCCGGAGATGGCGCGCCGGGCCTGGGCGAGATCGACGACGCCGCGCAACGACCGGGCCGTGAAGGCGGCGAGCCCCGCCCCCATCTTGCCGGCCTTCCAGGCCGCCTTGACGACCGACACGCCGGCGCGGGCCGGCGCAGCCGCACCGAGCGACACATAGGTGCCGGCCGTGACGGCGAGGCCGACGCAGGCGAGGCCGAGGACCAGCTCGTCCGCCTCGTGCCCGGTCGCCAGCCGGCCGCCTTCGCGGACGGCGTCGCGGACGTCGCCGAAGACGAACAGGTCGCCCAAGAGCGTGCCGGCGAGGCCGGCGCCGTCCTCCGGCTCGCCCGTGACGAGTCCCATCCCGAAGCTCTTCGCCGAGCGCGCCGCCTGTGCGGACGCCGTACCTGCCTCGGCCACCCGGGCGAGAAGCCCCGGATCGAGCACGATCGCCCGCGACTGCGCGAGCGCGACGAAGCTCTGGGCCAGGTCGGCGTCGCCGGCGGCGAGCGCGGCCTCGATCTCCCGGCGGGCGACCGTGGGGGTGAGGGCCTTGTTGACCGCCCGATCGGCGAGCCGGACGGGATCGTTCTGGTCGAGCAGCAGGCCGGCCGAGTCGAGCGCCGTCGGGGCGGCCAGCCACAGGCCGCCCGCCACGGTCGCCACCACCAGGAATGGCAGTGCGAACTCGCTGCGCAGCCTTGCCCGTCGCTCGGATCGTTCTGTCGGCACTAGGAAATCCTATTCGGTGTCGCTATGGTCCGCACGCGTTTGTCGTCCTGCCGACCCGGTTCCGTTCACGCCCGGACGACAGCCTCGCTCCAAGCTCCGTTCGCGGACATCCCGATCGCGTACACCCGGATCGCTGACAAGACGTTGCCGCAGAGGTGGAATCATGGCGGACAAGATCGTACCCCACTTCCATAACGATCCCGGCGTTCAGACGATCGCCATCGGGGCCAAGCGCTTCATGTGCATCGGCGCCAAGCCGCCCTTCGATCATCCGCACGTGTTTCTAGATATGGGGGACGACAGCGAGATCGTCTGCCCCTACTGCTCTACCCTCTACAAGCACGACGCCACCCTGCACGGCTTCGAGGCGCGGCCGCCCGAATGCGCGCTGGAGGAGAGCCGCGCCGCCTAGGCGTCTCCCCCGGTGGTCGAGTCGCGGACGATCCTGATCGCCGGCGCCGGCATCGGCGGGCTGACGGCGGCGCTCGCGCTCGCCGACCGTGGGTTCCGGGTCGTGGTGCTGGAGCAGGCCCCACGGCTGGAGCCGACCGGCGCCGGCCTGCAGCTTTCCCCGAACGCCACCCGCGTGCTGATCGGGATCGGCGCAGCGCCGAAGCTGAGCGCCGTCGCGGTGACGCCCGACGCGGTGCGGGTGCGCAACGCGCAGGGCGACGACCTCGCCCGCATCCCGATCGGCAGCGCGCCGCAGCGCTACGGCGCGCCCTACTGGGTCGCGCATCGCGGCGACCTCCACTCCGTGCTGCTCAAGCTCTGCGCGACCCGGCCGGACATCAAGCTGGTGCTCGGCGCCCGGGTCGACGAGTACGCCGTGCACGCCAACGGCGTGACGGTGGCGTCGGCTGGACCGACGGTCGTCGGCGAGTTTTCCGGGCTCGTGCTGATCGGCGCCGACGGCGTGTGGTCGCGGGTGCGGGCGCGGCTGTTCGACGACGGCCCGGCGCTGGCGGCCGGGCGCACGGCGTGGCGCACCCTGTTGCCGGCCGACGCGGTCGCGCCGGAGCATCGCGCCCCCACCGTCAACCTGTGGCTCGGCCGCGGCGCCCATCTCGTCCACTACCCCGTCCGGGCCGGCGCCATGATCAACCTCGTGGCGATCGCCGAGGACGACGAGATCGTCACCGGCTGGAGTGCCCCCGGGCTGCCCGAGGAGGTGCTGGAGCACTTCCCCGCACACCGCTGGTCGGCCACCGCGCGCGACCTGCTGGCGCGGCCGCAGCAGTGGCTGCGCTGGTCGCTGCACGGCCGCCCGGCGGCGCGAGAGTGGGGCCGCGGGCCGGTGACGCTGCTCGGCGACGCCGTCCACCCCACCCTGCCCTTCCTGGCGCAGGGCGCCGCCATGGCGATCGAGGACGCCGCGGTTCTCGCGGATGCGCTGGCGCGGCGGCCGGACGCGCCCCAGGCGGCGCTGCGCGACTACGAGAGCCGGCGCCGGGGCCGCACCGCCGGCATCGTGCGGGCGGCGCGCCGCAACGACCTGGTCTATCACCTCGGCCAGCCGGCCGCGGCGCTGCGCGACCTGGCGATGCGCCTCGTCGGCGGCGAGACGGTGCTGGCCCGGCACGACTGGGTCTACGAATGGCAGCCGCCGGCGTCGTTCGCGACGCCCGCCCCGCCCGTGCAGGCGGAGTGATCAGTTTCGTTTGGTCCGATCATCACCCCTCATGGTGAGGAGGCCGCGGAGCGGCCGTCTCGAACCATGAGGTCACCCTCGCCCTTCGAGATGGCTGCTTCGCAGCCTCCTCGGGACGAGAGCGGACAACCTATCCCAGCATCAGCTTCTCGTCATAGGGCGCGCGAGACAGAACGTGTGGGGCACCCTCGGTGACCAGCACCATGTCCTCGAGCCGCACGCCGCCGCCGCCGCGCACGCCCGGCACCCAGATCAGCGGCTCGACCGCGAACACCATGCCGGGCTCGAACTCGTAGGTCGGCGCGCCCGGCAGCGTCTCGCCGATATAGGGCGGCTCGTTCGCCCCGATGCCGACGCCGTGGGCGATGAACAGCGACAGGAACCGGCCGTCGAGCCCGTGCTTGCCCGCCGCCCGCACGATCGCGTCGGTGCAGTCCTTGTTGGTGCGGCCGGGCCGCATCTCGGCGATGCCGGCCATCAGCCCTTCGTAGACGGCCGTGAAGATCCGCTTCTGCTGATCGGACGGCTTGCCGCAGATGACGGCGCGGGCGACGTCGCCGAAATAGCCGCCATAGGCCGCGCCGATGTCGATGAAGACGATGTCGCCGGAGCGGATCAGCTTGTCGCCGCAGATGCGGTTGGGCGGCGCCATATGCTCGCCGGACGCGACGAACGGCGTCATCACGTGCGAGTACTCGCCGCCGAGCCGGAACAGCGTGCGCATCGCCTCGCCGGCGACCTCGCATTCGCGCACCCCGTCGGCGATCGCCGCCGTCGCCGAGGCCGTGACGGCATCGGCGATGGCGGTCGCCTCCTCCAGCAGCACGATCTCCTCGGGAAGCTTGTGGCGCCGCGCCATCAGCATCGGGGTGTCGCCGTCCTCGATGGCGAGCTTGGGGAAATGTCGCTGCAGCGCCTTCACGAAGACCGTGTTGGCCTCGTCGAGGCCGAGCTTGGCGTCGGCGAGGCCGTACTTGCGCAGCACGGGCCCGAGGATGTCCTTGACCATGCCGTCGACGAGGGCGACCTCCTCGATGATCGGGATGGTGTGGGCCTCCTCGATCCACGGCATGGTGAGGTCGACGCGGTCGCGCTCGCCGCCCGAGCAGAACAGGATGGGCGCGCGCCCCTCGACCAGCAGCGCGCCGTTGAGCGCCGTCGTCTTGCCGGTGATGAGCTGCGGCCGCAGATCGGTGAGGTAACGCTGGTTCTCGTCCTTCCAGACGAGCAGCGCGTCGAGCCCGGCCTTGCGGCGTTGCTCCTGCGCCTTCGCGATGCGCTTCTGCCGCAGCGCGGCGACGTCGAGGCGCCTCTCGTAGCCGACATTGAAGGGGCCGCGCGCATACCGGTCCATGCGGACTGTCTCCTCGGATTTTCTAAGCTGTCGCGGTCGGGTCGAGCCGCCCGGGAGGGGATCCCGGGTCCGCGATCATCGGGGCTCAGGAGACTACACGACCCCGCCGCGCGCACAGAACCCGCGGCCGTGCAGAGCAGCCGTCGCGGAAACGAAGGGCGACGAATTGTCTCCCGGACCCTGTATGACAGGTGTGCGGTGCAGCGAGAGCAACGTCATTCCGGGGCGCGGGCAAAGCCCGCGAACCCGGAATCCAGCGGCACGCTTCGCATTCGTGGCTGGATTCCGGGTACGCGCCTTCGGCGCGCCCCGGAATGACGAGTCCCCTACTTCCCCGACCAGTGCACGAAACGGCGCTCGATCGTGAGGAACAGCAGGTTCAGCCCGTAGCCGAGCGCGCCGGCGGCGGCGATCGCCGCGTACATGCGCGGCATGTCGAAGAGCTGCTGGGCCTCGAAGACGCTGTGGCCGAGCCCGTCCTGCGAGCCGATGAACATCTCGGCGACGACGATGATGACGAGCGCCAGCGACACGCCGTTGCGGAGCCCGACGAAGGTCTGCGGCAGCGACTCCCACAGCATCACGTCGAACAGCACCCGCAGCCGCGACGCGCCCATCACCTTGGCGGCGAGTAGCCGGGTCTTTCGCGCGTTCATGACGCCGTAGGCGACGTTGAACAGGATCACCAGGATGGCGCCGAACGCGGCGACCGAGATCTTGGTCTCGTCGCCGACCCCGAACAGCACCAGGAACAGCGGGAACATGGCCGAGGCCGGGGTGGAGCGGAAGAAGTCGATGACGAATTCGAGCGAGCGGTAGAGCCGCTCCGACGAGCCGAGAATGATGCCGAGCGGGATGGCGATGACGGCCGCGATGATGGTCGCCATGGTCGTGCGGTAGACGGTCTTGACGAAGTCGAACCCGAGCGCACCGCCGTCCATGCCCTTCCAGAAGGCCTTGAAGGTCTCGGCCGGCGACGGCAGCAGCACCGGGTCGACCCAGCCGCGCGCCGTGACCAGCGACCAGATGGCGAGCAGGCCGGCGACGCCGACCAGCGGCAGCAGCGAATCGAGCCTGCGGATCATCCTCGCCTCACCTCGCGCTGGAACACCTCGAGGCAGTGCGCCTTGAGCCGGACGAACTCGGGATCCGACAGCGTCTCGTCGCCGCGCGGCCGCGGCACGTTGACGGGCACGAAGTCGGCGACCCGGGCGGGGTGACGCGACAGCAGCAGCACCCGGTCGGCGAGATACACGGCCTCCTCGAGGTCGTGCGAGACCAGCACCATGGTGGTGCCGCTCTCGATGAACAGCTTCTGGAGTTGCTCGCGCATGAACAGCGTCATCTCGTAGTCGAGCGCCGAGAACGGCTCGTCGAGGAACAGGATCTCGGGCTCGACGACGAGCGCGCGCATGATCGAGACGAGCTGCTGCTGGCCGCCCGACATGTGATAGGGATGGAGGTTGAGGTCGATCTTGACGCCGAGCCGCGCGACCAGCGCCTCGGTACGCGCCTTGCGCTCCGCCGCCGGCACCTTCATCAGCTTCAGCGGATAGGCGATGTTGTCGAAGGCGCGCATCCAGGGGAACAGCGCCTCGCGGTAGTTCTGGAACACGTAGCCGAACTTGATCTCGGAGAGCAGCATCCCGTCGAACAGGATGCGGCCGGCGTCGACCGGGATCAGCCCGGCGATCATGTTGATCAGCGTGCTCTTGCCGCAGCCGTTCGGGCCGAACACCGAAATCAGCTCGCCGCGCGGGATGTCGAGATCGAAGTCGTCGTAGATGACGGTCTTGCCGAAACGCTTGCTGAGGCCCCGGATGGTGACGTGCGGCCGCTTGCCGACTCCGCCCACCGGCGGGGTCGAGGGGAACTCCTCGTCGTGACGATCGGGCGACGAGTATCCCATCGGCGAGGAGCGGACGGCGTCCGGCGTGGCGTCCATGAGCGGCGACCTGTCGGCAGCTATGACCGGGTTGGGCGACACGGGACAGACCTCTCGGTCCCGCTCGTCCCCGCGAAGGCGGGGACCCAAGGGCGACAATACGAGGTGCCCCCCGTCGTGCGGCCCTGGATCCCCGCTTGCGCGGGGATGAGCGGACTTCGACGCTGTCCCCTGCGCAGCGTCATCAGAACCCCTTCACGACCGTCTTCACGTCGATCTTCTCCGGCACGACGCCGATCTCGGTGCCGAAGTCGGCGAACTGCTGCAGCCAGCGAAGCTGCTCGGGGCTCATGTCCTTGGTCATCGTGTAGCCGAGCATCGGCACCTCGTCGACGACGTTGTCCGGCGTCATCGTGTTCTTGGCGAGGTACTTTCGCGCCTCCGTCGGGTTCTTCTTGATGTAGTCTACGGCCTCGGCCCAGCCTTCCGCGAAGCGCTTGGCGACGTCCGGACGCTTGGCGATGAAGTCCGACGTGAAGGCGCAGCCCGCCGCGAACGCATCGGCCTTCGGATTGCCGAGGATGTAGGTCGAGATCACGCCGGCCTCGATGCGCTTGGCCACGCCCATCTTCTCCATGATGGTTGCACCGGGCTCCAGCGTGTAGCCGCCGTCGAAGGTGCCGGCCTTCATGGCGTTGACGTGCTGGCCCATGTCGAGCTGATCGATCGTGTAGTCGCCGTCCTTCAGCCCGACCTTGGCGAGCACGCCCTTCGCCGTGTTGAGGTTCGCCGGCCCGGGCGCCGACATCAGCTTGAGGCCCTTGAGATCGGCGATCGTCTTCACCTTGTCGACGAGGCCGGTGCGGACGACGAACTGCTCCATCTTGTAGTCGGGCGTCTGGCTGTGCATCGCGATGTACATGGCGACGCCCGGCTTCTTGACGTTGGCGTTGAGGCCTTCGAGCGTGACCAGAACGGCCGAGACCTCGATCTGGTTGGTCATCAGCGCCGCGACATTGGCCGGGCCGCCCATCAGCTTGATGGTCTCGGGCTCGATGTTGCGGGACTTGAAGTAGCCCCGCTCGATCGCCACGAAATAGGGCAGCGAGGAGGAGATCGGGAACACCCCGACCTTCACCTTGTCCTGCGCCGCGGCCGGGGCGCCCGAGACGCCGAGGGCCACGAGCGCGGCGGCGAGCGCTCCGATCGTTCCGAACAGCTTCATCAGACGGCTCCCGTGGGTCCTGGCCTCTTCGCCGCGCGGTATGCTCAGGAGGAACGGCGGGTCAGGGGGTTGGACGGTTGTCGGATCAGAAGACCGGAGTGCGGCGTGCCGCACTCCGAATTCAGTGTATTTCAAGCAAGGCGCGTGCCACCCGGCGCCGTCACTCCCCGACGTCGACGATGGCGATCACCGGGCCACCACCATGCGGGCCCTGATGCATGGCGTCGACCGACACGAAGACGCAGGGGTCGCCGATCGCCGCCGCGGCGACGCCGCCGACCGCGCCCTTGGCGTGGCGGTGGTGATGCACGTCGGAATCGTCGAGCATGATCTGGCGACGGCCACGCAGGCTCGCCCGCTTGTCCGCCTCGCATTTGATGAAGACGTTGACGAGCTTGCCGTTCAGATCGGCGGCGCGGGCGCGCTCCGGCAGGTCGAGGCCGGCGTTCCGGATCGCGTCGTAGATGCCGTCGATGTCGAGCGCGTCCTTCATCACGGCGTGGCCGATGCGGTAGCGCCCGCCCGCCCCCGGCTTGTTGCCGAGCAGCACGATCTGCGCCTTGGTCAGCTCGACGCCCGACGAGCAGGAGGCGACCGAGGAGTAGAGATCGAGATTCTTGCAGATCTCCTCCGCCTTGGGCATCGCGATCTCGCCGAGCGCCACGGCGATGCCGAGCGCCGTCGTGCCGTTCGACACACCCATCGAGTCGTGCACCTCGCAGGCGACCGTCTTGCCGCGATGCTCCGCGTCGCGCACCGAATCGATGGTGAGAAGCGGCGTCTTGGTCTGGACGTAGTGCACGTCCTTCGGGTTCTCGATCCCCGCGTCGCGCATCGCCGCCCTCACGGCGGCCGCGACCTTCTCGACCATGGCGGGCCGGCCGATGTCCTCGGGGAGCAGATCCTCGGACAGCGCCGTGCCGATGGCGAGCCGCGCCTTGTCGGCCGGGCCGGTCCTCTCGTCGCGCGCGAACACGGTCGCGTGCGGCGTGATCACCCCGTCGCAGCCGCCCGACCACACCATCGGGATGCCGGCGATCTCGGCCTCGCTGCGCTTGCCCTTGCTCTTCAGCACGCGGCGGAACGCCTGGTCCGACAGGAGCCGGGTGAAATCGTTGACGCCGCCGTTGCCCTCGGTCTTGCCGATGACGGCGATCACCTGGTCGGCGGAGAATTGTCCGGCGTCGATGCAGGCGGCGAGCCCGGAGGCGTCCTGCACGCTCTTGATCTCGATCTTGGCGACATCGATCGCCATGCTTCGGGTCTCCTTTATCGTCATTGTATTCGCAGTCGTCGTCATCGGCTGGCGGCGCGGCGTCGTCAGCTCGTTCTGATCCACGGCTTGCCTTCGCCGCGCAGTATCGCTTGGAATCCCGGGCCGCGGTCGATCATCGACAGCGGCGCGGCCCGCCGCAACCTGATTTCATCCCGCAGTGCGGCCGTGGCGTTCGTATCGGGGATCGCAACGCCGTCGGTACCGATGGTCAGAACCACGCCGTAGTCGTGGCGCGCCGCGTCCGGCGAGACGCGGCCCTCGGTGACGTCCCGCGCCACCAGCTCCGGCTCGCGCAAAAGCGGATCACCCCAACCGCCGCCGCCCGTCGTCACCACCCGCACCACCTGCCCGGCCTTCACGGGCTCGCCGTCGACGAGGCCGCCGAGCGCGCGCGCCTCGCCTTCCGCATCGACCGTGACGCAGAAGGGCTGTCCGGCCGCGCCGCCGTTGACGCCGTAGCAGCCGAGCCGCACCCGGTCGGCCGTCACGATGGTGCGGCAGTCGACCAGGGCGCGATAGTGCTTCTCGTAGCCGAGGCCGCCGCGACGGTAGCCGGCACCGCCCGAGTCCACGCGCAGCGCGAGCTTCTCGACCAGCAGAGGGAATCGCGTCTCGGTGAACTCGGCCGGCTGGTTGCGCGAATCCGGCACGATGTGGATGGCGTCGTTCCCGTCCGCGTACCAGCGCCCGCCCGAGCCGCCGCCCAGCACCTCGCGCGACAGGAACGGCGTGCCGTCGCGCCCGATGCCGAAGAAGCCCGTGTAGCGGATCGTCTCCTGGTCGGCCGGGATGCGGCCGTCGACGGCCTGCGCCACCGTGCCGGCGAGCAGGCCGAGGCAGCGCAGCAGAACGAATGAGCGCGCATTGGTCGGTGCCGGCCATTCGGGCGTGATCAGCGTGCCCTTGGGCGGGAAGATCACGTCGAACACCTCGCAGACGCCCTCGTTGACGTCGATCTCGGCGGCGCGTTCCGGCGTGTCGGCGAGGTTGCGCAGGATCGGCGCGATCCACTTGATCAGGAAGGCGCCGTCGGCGTAGTCGGCCGGCCAGTTGATCGGCCCCGCCGACTGCGGGTCCGTGCCGGTGAAGTCGAGCGTGATCTTTCGTCCGCGCTTGATCATCTTCAGCGCGAGCTTGTGCAGCTTGGGATCGGTCAGCCCGTCGTGCTCGACGAAATCCTCCCACGCATATTCGCCGTCGGCGATCTTCGGGAGCAGCTCGTCGGCGAAGATGTCGCGGCACTTGTCCAGGATGGCCTGGAAGCACGCCTCGACCGTCTCGCGGCCGAACCGCTCGAACAGCTCGGCCATGCGGCGCGCGCCCATCAGGCAGGCCTGCATCTCGGAGTCGAGGTCGGCCGCCAGCATCTCGGGGACGCGCGTGTTGCGCTTGATGATCGTGAAGGCCGCCTCGTTGCGCACGCCCTGGTCGTAGAATTTTATGGGCGGCACCGCGAGGCCTTCCTCGAACACCGAGGTCGCCGTGCCCGGCATCGAGCCCGGCACGCGGCCGCCGATGTCGTCGTGATGCCCGAAGGCCTGGATGAAGGCGACCACCTCGCCGTCGTGAAACACCGGCACGGTGGAGCACAGATCCGGCAGATGGCCGATCGAGCCTTCGGTCAGATAGGTGTCGTTCATCAGAAAGACGTCGCCGGGGCGCATGGTCTCGGGCGGAAAGTCGCGCACCACGGCGTTCGGCATCGCCGAGTAGGAGCGGCCGGTGAGCTTGCGGCACCTGCGATCGAACAGCCCGACCCGGTAGTCGTGCGCCTCGCGGATCATCGGCGAGCGCGCCGTGCGCTCGATGGCGTACTCGATCTCGGCCTCGATCGAGTTCAGCGTCCCCTCGACGATCTGCAGGACGATCGGATCGACGGCGACTTTGGCGGAAGTCGTGGTGGTCATCATGTCCATCACCGCACCCGCTCCTGCCTGCCGATACGATCGCGACGCGCCGCAGCCTGTTCCCTCCCCCCTTGTGGGGGAGGGCTAGGGAGGGGGGTAGCGACCCCGCTCCGCGTTTGTGGCTCACCCCCCTCCCCGTCCCTCCCCCACAAGGGGGGAGGGAGCGAAGGAGGCGTGCGCTCTGCCCACCTGATCACGTCATGCGGCTGCATGGTCATCGTCCGGCCTCGCCGCTCTCGGCCCGGATGATCAGGATGCCGTGCGGGTCCACGGTCAGGGCCTGGCCCGGGAAGACCACCGTGGTGGAGCCGAACTCCTCCACCACGAGGGGCCCGACGATCGTCTCGCCCGGCGCCAACGTGGCGCGCGAGAAGATCGGCGTGTCGACGAAGGCGCCGCCGAACCAAACCGGCCGCCGCGCCGGCGGCACCACGGCGCCCTCGCGCGGGGCGAGCCGCGGCATCGCCGGACGCTCGATCACGCCGAAGCCAGAGACCGTGACGTTGACCAGCTCGATCTGCTGGCGGCCGCGATAGTCGTACCCAAAGGTCTTTCGATGCGCCGCGTGAAAAGCGTCGATCAGGCCGGCGATGAAACTCTCGTCGACCGGCCCGCCGGGCGCGACCACCCGCACCTCCATGGACTGGCCGGCATAGCGGATGTCCGCCTCGCGCACGAGCCGCACCCGCTCGGCCGCGATGCCGTCGCGCTCCAGCGTCTTTCGCGCATCGTCCTCCAGGTCGGCGTAGATCCCGGCCACGACGGCGACGTCGATCGCACACTCGTGCATCACCTTGGTGACGATGTGATCAGTTCGCCAGTCGACCGCCAGGAGTCCGAAGGCCGAGAGGTTGCCGGGATTGGGCGGCACGATGCAGGCCTTCATCCCGACGAGCGCCATCACGGCCGGCGACTGCGCCGGGCCCGATCCGCCGAACGACAGGAGCGCGAAGTCGCGCGGATCGATGCCGCGCTGCACGGTCATCTGGCGGATGGCGTTCGCCTGGTTCCAGTTGGCGATCTCGATGATGCCTTCGGCGAGCCGTTCCGGGCTCATGTCGCCCGGCAGCTGCGCGGCGAGCGCCGCGAGACCCGCCCGCGCCCGTTCGCGGTCGAGCGGGATGCCACCGCCGATCAGCGCCGGCGGGATGCGGCCGAGCACCAGATTCGCGTCCGTGATGGTCGGCTGATCGCCGCCGTTCGGATAGCACATCGGTCCAGGATCGGCGCCGGCCGATTTCGGTCCGACCTTCAGATGGCCCTCGCGGGAAATCCAGGCGATCGAGCCGCCGCCGGTGCCGATCGTCTTGATGTCGATCATCGGCAGCCGCACCGGAAAGGGCCCGACCGACCCGCCATTGGTGACGGTCGGCCGCCCCTTCTCGATCAGACACAGATCCGTGGACGTGCCGCCGGCGTCGAGCGTCACGAGATCGGGAAAGCCGGCGATCTCGGCGATCACGGCGGAGCCGAGCGCGCCGGCGGCCGGGCCGGAGAGCGCCGTGGTGATCGGCTTCCTCATCACCTGCTCGGCGCCGGCGACGCCGCCCGAGGACTGCATGACCAGGAACGGCACCTTCCGCAACTCGGGGCCGAGCTCGTCGGCGATGCGGCGCAGATAGCGGCCGACGTGAGGCTTCACGAAGGCGTCGACCAGCGTCGTGACGGTGCGCTCGTACTCGCGATACTCGGGCAGCACCTCGCAGGAGAGCGACAGCACGGCCTCCGGGTACTCCTCCGCGACGATCGCGGCGACGCGGCGCTCGTGCTCGGGATTGGCGTAGGCGTGGATCAGGCAGATGCCGATCGCCTCGATCCCCTGCTGCTTGAAGGCGCGCGCCGCCGCCCGCACGGCGTTCTCGTCGAGCGGCCGCAGCTCGCGGCCGAGAAAGTCGAGCCGCCCGCCGACCTCGCGCACGCGATGCAGCGGCACGAGGCGATCGGGCTTCACCCAGAAGTAGGAGTTGCCGTAGCCGTCCGGCACCGATTGGCGGGCGATCTCGAGAACGTGGCGGAAGCCTTCGGTGACGATCAGGCCGAGACTGTCGATCGCGCCCTGCAGCAGCGCGTTGGTCGCGACCGTCGTCCCGTGCGCGAGGCCGGTGACGTCGGCGATGTCGGCATCGGCACTCTTCAGGATCTCGACGACCCCGCGCACCAGGCCGATCGCCGGATTCTTCGGCGTCGAGGCGACCTTGGTGACCCGCATGGCGCCCGTGGCGGCGTCGACCGCGACGATGTCCGTGAAGGTGCCGCCGGTGTCGATGCCGATCCGCACTCCCGCCTGCGTCGCGCCTTGCGTCATCCTGTGCGTCTTTCGATGAGGCGCCCGGAGCGGGCGCGAGGTCCGACAGCAAAAGTATGCGAATCGCAGTTGTCCTTGTCCAAGCGGGATTGGCGAAGCCATTATCGGAAAATCAGATGGCTCGGAGTGCGGCGCGCACCACCCGAGCGCCTCATCGTGAGGAGCGCTCCGCAGGAGCGCGTCTCGAACCATGTGGCCGCCATCCTTCGAGACGCCCGCTGCGCGGGCTCCTCAGGATGAGGCGGATCGACGCAGTATCGCGCGCCACTTCACCCCACCAGCGCGGCGCGCACCACGGCGAAGTGGCTCTCCTTGCGGCGCGACAGGGCATGGCGGCGGCGGTAGAGGTTCATGCGGATGTTGCGTTGCGGCGTGATCGGCAGCGCCCGCAGCACGCCGAGCGCGACCTCGTTCTCGACGCAGGCGCGCGGCACGATGGCGAGCCCCCGCCCCGACTGCACGATCACCTTGATGGTCTCGATGTTGTCGGCGACCGCGAGGATGTTGGGCCGGATCCCGAGATCGGCGAACATCGCGTGGACGACGCGGCCGTAGCCGACCGAGAGCTCGCTCATCACGATCGGCTCCAGCACCAGGCGGCCGAGATCGACCGCGCTCGTGCCACGGGCGAGCGGATGCGCCGGATGCGCGATCAGGGTCAGCTCGGCCTCCGCCAGCGGCTCGAACACGATGCCGGGCGGCACGTGCTCGGGGTCGGATTCGATCGCGAGGCCGGCGTCGATCTTCTCCTCGGCGAGCAGCGCGAAGATGGTCCTGGTCGGTGCCGTGAGGATGTCGAGGCGCACGGTGCGCAGGCTGTCCGGCACCGCGTGGAACAGCTTGGGGATCACGATCTGGGCCATGCCGGAGCCCATGGCGAGCGTGAAGGTCTCGGACGGCGCGCGCTTGAGCCGCCGGGCGATGTCGCCGAGGCTGTCGAAGTCGCCGACGACGCGCTCGGCCTCGTAGAAGAAGGTGCGGCCCGCCTCCGTCACCTCGATGCCGCGCGGCGTGCGGCGGAACAGCGAGAAGCCGATGCTCTCCTCCAGCATCCGCACCTGCTCGCTCACGGCCGACTGCGACACGTTCAGCCGTTCCGCAGCGCGGGTAAAACTGCGCTCGCGGGCGACGCTCAGGGCGTAGCGGATCTGACGGAGCTCCATTCTCGCCTCCGCCGATCCGCGACGTTATCAGACTCTGGCGCCACGTCGCGCCGCGTCCAGCGCGGCGCCGATCAGCCGCTCGTCGGCGCCCGGCGCGCCGATCAGCGACAGGCCGACCGGCAGGCCGTCGACGCTCGCGAACGGCATCGTCACCTGCGGCGTGCCGGCCATGCCGGAGACCGCGGTGAGCGCGATGATGCCGGTGCGCAGCCCCCACATGGTCGAGCGCTTCTGGCCGGCGAGCGGCGCCGGGAACGGCGTCGTCGGCAGCGCGATCAGGCTGCCGTCGGCGAGCAGCGTGTGGACGCGCTCGCGTACCGTTTCGCGCATTTCGCGCGCCGCCGACAATTCCTCGGGGCTCGCACGAATGCCGCGCAAAAAATTGTCGGCGACCTCGAAGGAGAAGCGCGGATTGGTGCTGTCGATCCAGTCGCCGAACGTGGTCCAGGCCTCGCGGCCCTGCAGCGCCGCCTGATGCGCCGACCAGGCCGCGAGCCCGGTCGGCGACAGCGTCACGCGCTCGATCGCGGTCGCGCCGCCGAACGCCTTGGTCAGCGCCGCCTCGACCGCGGCGGCGGTCGCCGGCTCGGCGACGACGAGCGCGTCCTCGGCGAGGAAGATGCGTTTCGGCCGCGCCGCCTCGATCGACGACTCCAGCAGCACGGCACTGACACGAGCAAAGATCTCGGCATCGTCGGCCATCCAGCCGACGGTATCGAAACTCGGCGCCTGCGGCAGCATGCCGGCGACCGGCACGCGGCCGTGCGTCGTGCGGATGCCGTAGAGGCCGCAGAACGACGACGGCACGCGCACCGAGCCGGCCGTGTCGGTGCCGATGGCGAACGGCACGGTGCCGCCGGCGACCGCCGCCGCCGAGCCGCTCGACGAGCCGCCCGGGATGCGGCCAGGCGCGCGGGAGTTGGTCGGCGTGCCGTAGAAGGCGCTCTCGCCGAAGATGCCGCGCGAGATCTCGTCCGTGATGGTCTTGCCGATCATGGTGGCGCCGGCCGCGACCAGCGTCTCGATCGCCCAGGCGGTCTCCTCGGCCGGCGGATGGCTGTCGCGCCAGTCGAAGTTGCCGCCGCCGGTGCGGTGGCCCTTCACGTGGAACAGGTCTTTCGCGCCGAACGTGAGCCCGCTCAACGGGCCGCCGGGCGCGCCGTCGAGGCGCACGTCGACGTCGTGACAGAACGCATTGTGAGGATCGGTAAACGAAGCAGCGTCGGTCATGCGGCAAATCCGGGCGCGATGGTGTTGGTCGGGACGAGCTCCTGCATCACGCGGGCGACGCCCAGCACGGTCGCCTCGTGAAGCCTTGGTGCGGCGACCTGCAGGCCGACCGGCAGGCCGTTCACGTCGAGGCCGGCCGGGACCGAGGCGGTCGGCACGCCGACCAGCGTGAGCACATAGGTGGGCGCGATCCAGTCGATGTAGCTCTTCATCGGCTGGCCGGCGATGTGGGTCGGATGGTTCTGCTCGACCGGGAACGGCGGCACGGGCACACACGGCGTGAGGAGAACGTCGAAGCGGGAGAAGAAGGCGCAGGTGCGCTCCCACAGCCGGGCGCGCGCGGCCTCCGCCTCCACCACCTGGGCGAGGCTCAGCGACTTGCCGTAGGCGATGTTGCCGGCGAGGTTCTTCCCCATCCGGTCGATCTGATCCATGCGCGCGCGATGGGTGAGCAGCACGGCGGCACCGCGCAGCACCGGGAACGCCTCGCGGCCGTCGGCGAGATCCAGCACCGTCTCCTCGACGACGGCGCCGGCATCCTCCAGCACGCGCGCGGCGCGGCGACACAGGGCCGCGATGCCGCTGTCGATGCCGACGCCGGAGACGTCGTCGACATAGCCGACCTTGAGACCTTTCGCCGAGAAGGCCCGCACCTTGTCCAAGAGCCCGTCCATGGTCACGGGCAGCGAGATCGGCGAGTCAGCGCACGGTCCGGCGATCGCCTCCATGGCGAGCGCGACGTCCTGCGCGGTGCGCGCCATCGGGCCGGAGACGCGCAGCGCGTCCCACGGCAGCGCGGAGGGCCGCAGCGGTGTGAGGCCCGGCGTCGGGCGCAGGCCGACGACGCCGCAGAACGACGCCGGCACCCGCAGCGAGCCGCCGAAGTCGGTGCCCTCGGCGAGCGGAAACAGGCCGGCCGCCAGCGCCGCGGCGCCGCCGCCGGTCGAGCCGCCGGCGGAGAGGCGCACGTCCCAGGGATTGCGGGTGACGCCGAACACCTCGTTGAACGTGTTGGCGCCGGCCGCGAACTCCGGCGTGTTGGTCTTGGCGACCACGATGGCGCCGGCCGCCTTCAGCCGGCGAACCACCTCGGCGTCGGCGGCCGGAATGTTGGTCTCGTAGAGCTTGGAGCCGAAGGTCGTGCGGATGCCGGCCGTCTGGGTCACGTCCTTGATGCCGACCGGCACGCCGTGCAGCGGGCCGAGCGGTTCCCCGTGCATCACGGCCGCCTCGGCGGCGAGCGCCGCCTGGCGGGCCTGCTCGCGCGCGATGGTGCAGACCGAATTGATCGGCCCGTCGCGCCGCTCGATGCGGTCGATCACGGCCTCGACCACCTCGCGCGGCGACACGGCCTTGGTGCGGATCGCGGCGGCGAGCGAGACGGCGTCGAGCCGGGCGAGGTCATCGCCGGAGGACACGCTGGCGGAGGATCCGGCGGCGGAGGACACGGACGAGACGGAGCTGGTCATGAACAGCCTTGCGACAGGGTCTGGTGACACGGCCTCGAGGATTTTGGGGCTCGAGGAATTGCGGCCTCGAAGACTTGGGGACCGGGCGGCCCCACGACCCTGCTTAGCAGCGCGCCCGTTTGCATGCAAAATTCGTGCAGGTTCTCCGGCGCGCGGGGGGCCGCGGGGCGCGTCCGCGGCACCGACCCGAGGACCGATCACTGGCGATGTAAACCGACTTGGACAAATCGCCCCGGCCGGTCATACACTCGCGGCGCCGCCGACCATCCGGGGCCGCGCGCGCCGGACGGCTCGGGGTGATGATCCCGGACGTGAAATCCCCCATGCAGTCAGCTACGCCAGACTCCCAGCTCCAGCCGGTCGGCGCCGGCGCCTATGTGTGGCGCGGTGCCGACGGCGAATCCAACGCCGGCGCGGTCGACACCGGCGACTCGCTTCTCGTCGTCGACACCCAGCAGAACGAGAGCCTCGCCCGCAGCTTCCGCGCCACGCTCGCCGATCAGCTCGGCAAGCCGATCCGCGCCGTCGTCAACACGCACTATCACCTCGATCACGTCGCCGGGAACGGCGTGTTCGCCGGCACCGTGCCGATCATCGCGCACGAGCGCACCGCGGAGGCCTTCGCGACGCTGCTCGGCGCCAATGGCGGCCAGGGCTGGACCGTGACGGATCTGCCGACCAAGTCGGCGCTCTGCTACGGCGAGAGCTTTTCCGAGCTGGTCGCCGAGGATGCGCCGGCGCGCGCCGAGGCGAACCGGCGCCTGTCGGAGCCCGGCTACGAGCGCATCACCATCGTGCCGCCGACCCACACCTTCTCGGACCGCTTCGCCTTCCATCTGCCCGACGAGGTGGTGCGGCTGTGCTACTTCGGGCCTGCGCATTGCGACGGCGACGTCGTCGTGCATCTGGAGAACGCCCGCGTCGTCTTCATGGGCGACCTGTTCTTCCGCGACCGCTTTCCCTGGCTCGGCGACTGCGATCTCGACGGCTGGATCAGGGTGCTCGACTGCGTGCTGTCGTTCGAGATCGACACCGTGATCCCGGGCCACGGTCCGCCCGGCACGCTGCACGACGTGGCGACGTTTCGTGATCTGCTCACAGGGCTGCGCGACGCGGTGGCGGCGGCGATCCGCACCGGCGCCTCCGAGGAGGATGCGGTGCGCAAGGTCCGCCTGCCCCGCTACGAGGCCCTGCCGCGCTACGCCGAATGGATCGGCGCCGACGTGCGCAGCGCCTATCGGTATCTGAAGGGCAAGCGGTTCGGGTGATCTTACCCTCTCCCTCAGGGAGAGGGTCGGGGCGCGCATCAGCGCGCACCGGGGTGAGGGTTTACGGCGCCAGTTGGCTGGCTTCGGCACCCCCTCACCCGGATCTCGCGCTGTCGCGCGAGATCCGACCTCTCCCCGCCGGGGAGAGGTGAAGTCCCGCGTCTCAACCGCAGCGAACACTGGCGCCGCGCTAGCATCGCCGCTCTCACATCGCCGTCTTCTCGATCTGTCCCGTCGACCGGACGAACCAGCGCTCGCTCGGCATCGGCTTGCCGTTCAGGCGGTCGAGCAGCCAGTCGGCGATCATGGTGGTGGGGAACGGGCCGAGATTGGTGGCCGGCACGTTGCCGACCGAGTGGCGCGAGTCCTGATAGACGACGAAGCGCTTCGGTCCCTTCAGGGCGGCGAGCAGGCGCTCGGAGTTCTCCAGCGGCGACAGCTCCTCGCACTCGCCGGCGACGCACAGATACGGCGCCGTGATCCTCTCCGCATGCCCCTCCCACGTGATGCTCGGGCGGAACGCGTCGAACGCATCCTCGTCGGCGATGCCCGCCATGTACATGAAGCGCTTCTTGAAGGTCGGGCAGGCCTGCTGGAAAATCGTCTCGCCGCCCGGCTCGTGGCACACCGACATCACGGCGCACGCCTTGATGCGCGGCTCGTGCGCCGTGAGGATGGTGCCGAAGAACGAGCCGAACGAGATCGCCGACAGGCCGATCCGCTCCGGATCGATCTCCGGCCGGGCGACCAGCCAGTCGACGATCGGGCGGCCCACGGCGGCCCAGCGGTCGGTGGAGAAGTAGATGCCGAGGATCGGCGCCTCGTATTGGCCCGGCCCGTCGATCGCCAGCACGGCGAAGCCGCGGGCGAGGAAGCGGTCGTTGGCGAGCGCCACCTGGGCTTCCTTGAAGCTGTCCATGCCGGGCACCGCGATCACCACCGGCAGGCGGCCGCCCGTGTAGCCCGGCGGCAGGTGGAACCAGGCCGGCAGCGCCTTGCCCTCGAACGGAATCCACACCGCCTCGACCCGATGGTCGGCGAGCGCCGCATATTTGGTGAAACATTCGCGCTTGCGGGCGTTGCAGGCGAGATTGGGCGCGTCGTTGCGGTCGTAGGGCCACTGCGCCGCGGCCCAGTGCACGGCCGCCATGTAGTAGTTGTCGCGCGCCGTCACGAGATGGCCCTCGGCCTCGGCCGCCTGCGCCTTCGCCTCGCGCCGCTTCGCCACCGCCTCGAAGGCCGGACCGATGTCGGCCATCTTCTTCACCTTCTCGCGGATGCCGGCGAAATCGGCATTCGCCTCGGTGCCGCACGGGCCGTTGAGATAGACCGAGCGCGGCTGGTCCCAGTCGATGCCGTTCGCCCGGACGATGTTGTCGATCACCCAGCGCTGCTCGGAGAAGCGCCGCACATGCGGCTCGTCCCGCATGTCGGGAACGGCACCGGCATGCAGATCGGTCGGCTGATTCATGGTCGGATCCTTGGACGGGTTTTTGCGCGGACGGGCCGCGGGGCGGGACGGCGAGGAGATACGGTCGGCGGAGCGAGCTGAGCAGCAGCCTCGGAACGGAGGCGGACGGACGGCGCGCCCGCGGGCGCGCCGCAGCGCCGTGTCGGCGATCAGGACTTCTTGCGCGAGGTCTTGCCGCCCTTGCCCATGCAGGCGTCGATGTCGTCGGCGCGGGCTCGCGCGCCGAGGCTCGGCTTCTTGGCGTAGGATTGGGCACAGCAGCGCCGGTACGAGGCGGGCCCGTACTGGCAGACGATGCCGCCCTGGGCGACGGCCGGGCGGGTGTCGACGAGCGTGAGGGCGAAAGCGACGAGCAGCGCGGCCGCGAGGCCGGCCGACCAGGAGACCACCACCATCAGGTTCCTCCGTTGCAGCGTGTCCGACCCTTTGTCGTTGTTGGCGAGGCCGCGTCGGTTCGACCGCCGGTGGCGGCCCGGCCGTCGCGGCCCATCGCGACGCCATGGTAGAGCATGTCGGAGGCGTCCGGACAGCCCCCTTTCCTCCACCGGAACCGGCCCTATGATGGCGCCCGCGCGCCGGGCCGCCCGACGCGACCCCCGACGCGAGATGGAGTGAGGCCGATGGCGATGACGATGACCGGCGAGGTGGAGCTGCCCGCCGCGCGCGAGGTCGTGTGGGACAAGCTCAACGACCCCGAGGTGCTGCGCGTCTGCATCCCCGGCTGCGAGATGCTCGACCGCCTGTCGGAGACCGAGTTCCAGGCCATCGCCGTCACCAAGATCGGGCCCGTGAAGGCGCGCTGGAAGGGCAAGGTGAAGCTCACCGATCTCGACCCGCCGAACGGCTACCGCATCTCCGGCGAGGGCGAGGGCGGCGTCGCCGGCTTCGCCAAGGGCGGCGCCGTGGTGGCGCTCGCCGAGAAGGACGGCGGCACGGTCCTGTCCTACAACGTCGAGGCGCAGATCGGCGGCAAGCTCGCCCAGCTCGGCCAGCGGCTGGTCGCCGGCGCCTCGAAGAAGATGGCCGACGAGTTCTTCACCAAGTTCGCCGCCGCCGTCTCGCCGCCGCCGCCCGAGGCGGGCGCGTAACGGACGGACGGCGCGGAACGCACGGGGGATCGCAGATGCCGGAGATCGTGTCGGAGGGCTGCGCCCTCCATGTCGAGGTCGAGGGGCCGGCCGACGCCCCCGTCGTGATGTTCTCCAACTCGCTCGGCACCGACCTGACGATGTGGGACCCGCAGGTGGCGCCGTTCACGCGCCATTTCCGCGTGGTGCGCTACGATCGCCGCGGCCACGGCCGCTCGGGCGTCACGCCCGGCCCCTACTCCATCGAGATGCTGGGCCGCGACGCGCTCGCCATCATGGACGGGCTCGGGCTCGACACGGTCCACTGGGTCGGGCTGTCGATGGGCGGCATGGTCGGGCAGTGGCTCGGCGCGAACGCGCCGCAGCGCCTGCGCAAGCTGGTGCTCGCCAACACCTCGAGCTTCATGCCGGACAAGCAGCCGTGGCACGACCGCATCGCGACCGTGCGGGCCGGCGGCCTCGCCGCCATCGTCGACAAGGTGATGGGCATCTGGTTCACCCAGGACTTCCGCGAGGCCGATCCGGCCGCCGTCGAGGCGATCCGCGCCGTGTTCCTGAAGACGCCGGTCGACGGCTACATCTTCAACTGCGAGGCGGTGCGCGACATGGACCAGCGCGATCTGCTCGACAAGATCGCGGTGCCGACCTTGGTGGTCGCCGGGCGCTTCGACCAGTCGACCCCGATCGAGGCGAACGACTTCATCCGCCGCAAGGTGCCGGGCGCTCAGCTCACCATCCTGGATTCGGCGCACATCTCGAACATCGAGCAGGCCGCGGCCTTCAACACCGAGGTGCTGGGCTTCCTCGTGTCGTGAGACGTGAACCACCTGATTACTTCGTGGTCATTCCGGGGCGGCGCGCAGCGCCGAACCCGGAATCCAGCCGAAAACTCGGAGTTTGCCGCTGGATTCCGGGTTCGCGGCTTCGCCGCGCCCCGGAATGACGGTGAGCTGATAGGCGTGATGCTTGGGAGCAACGCTCCTAAACCTTTCGTAGCAGCGCGCCCGCCCGTCCGGGCAGTTTCTTCAGACTTGTCATACCAAGACACCGGAAAGCGTGCGCTGCAGCGCATTTTGTCGATGGATCGTGGTGCACCGCCGCGGGACTTCGACTCCGGCTTGTGGTAGCGCTCGGGCGTCGAGGACGGGCCGCCGGGACTCCGTCGCATTCGAGGAGACCCCCATGAGCCTGCTTCGTGTCGTCTACTACAGCCGTCAGCGCGTCGGCCGCAGCCGCGAGACCATCTCGGATCAGCTCGCCGACATCCTGCAGGCGTCGATCGCCAACAACCGCCAGCACGGCATCACCGGCGCCATAATCCTCGATCATCGCTGGGTCGTGCAGGTGCTCGAAGGCCGCACCAGCGCCGTCACCACGGCGTATCAGCGCATCGCCTGCGACGCGCGCCATTCCGACATCGTGCTGGCGGACCAGACCGAGATCGACGAGCGCCGCTTCCCCTATTGGTGGATGGCCGGGGCGGCGATCGAGCCCGACATGGACGAGCTGGTCCGCCGCTGGTGCGGCGACAGCGGTTTCGACCCGAGCCGCATGGCGCCGCGCCGGCTCGTCGATCTCACCGAGGCGGTGGTGACGGCCTACATGGAGCGCACCCCAATGCCGGTGATGCGCCGCGTCGGCGCGCCCGCGCACCCGCAAGCGTAGCGCGACTTTCGGCCCTGATGCACCGCCCCGACGTCCGCTCGTCCCCGCGAAGGCGGGGACCCAGGGGCCGTTCGACGTGTGGCTCTGGAGTCCCGCTTTCGCGGGAATGAGCGGAGTGTGGGGCGGCTTCAGTGGAAACAACGCCCAACTTGTCGCGCCCCTGCGGCGGTACCGCGAGCGCCGACACGTCTGGAAAAATTTCGATCACACGACCGCCAAGAACGCCTATTAAGGAGCCCTCGACAGACCTCGAGGTGCCGACGTGAAGACGAAGACGACGATGGCGGTCGGCGCGACCGCCGTGCTGGCCCTGACGGGCTTCCTCGCGGGCGGGCCCGCCCTCGCCCAGATCGCGGCGCCGAGCCTGGACATCGGCGGCAAGACGCGGACGCTGACCTCGGAAGAGATCGAGAAGCAGAAGGCGATCGACGAGGCCTACAGCCGCACCGTCAAGCAGATGCCGGCGAGCAAGCCGGTCGCGGTCGACCCGTGGGGCAATGTGCGGGATGCGCCGTCGTCCGCGACGACGCAGAAGCCGGCCCCGAAGGCCGCCGCCAAGCCGACCGCCGCCAAGCCGACCGCCACAAAGCCGCAAGCCGCGAAGCCCGCACCGGCGCAGCCGGTCGGCTCGGCCGCCGCGGCGGGTCAGCCGGCGCGGTAGACCCAGCGTCGTCCCCTCACCCGCCGCCCTGCTCGCGGAACGCCTGCGGCGTCATCCCGGTCTGCTTGCGGAAGAAGCGGGTGAAGTGCGACGGGTCGGCGAAGGCGAGATCGAAGCCGATCTCGTGGATCGGCTGCGTCGTGAACACGAGTTGCCGCTTCGCCTCGGTGACGACGCGCTGGCGAATCAGGTGGCCGGCCGTGACGCCGGTCGCGCGCTTGACGTGATCGTTGAGCCGGTCGACCGTCATGGCGAGCGTGTCGGCATAGAAGGCGAGCCGCCGTTCGGTCCGGAAATGCGTCTCGACGAGATCGCGCAACGCCTCGACGACGGGCGCGGCGGACGCGAGCGACGGGGCGGACCGCGCCGGGCCATGCGCCTGCGCCCGCTCCCGCTCGGCGGCGAGGCGGGCCACCGCGATGGCGATCAGCGCCACATGGGCGCGCAGCGCCAGCCGATAGCCCTCGCGGGCCCAGACGTGCTCCTCGTTCAGCGCCCGGAACAGCGCCGCGATGCGGGCCGCCTCGGCCGCGTCGGCGATCGGCACCACCGGGTCGGCGGCGAGTGCGCGCAGCCGCGCCAGCGATTCGCCCGTGCGCTCGCCGAGCCCCTGCGCCACGTCCTCGGTGAAGGTGACGACGAAGCCCTCGGTCTCGCCGGGGCGGAAGCGGAAGCCGTGCGCCACGGTGGCCGGCACCAGGATGGCGCAGGGCGCCGCGAAGGCGCGGGTCGTCGCCTCGTGGCTCATGTCGCCGCCGCCGGAGGCGATCAGCAGGATCTGGAAGAGGTTGCGGTGCCGGTGCGCCCGGATCGTCCAGGCGTGGCGGGTCGAGCGCGACGAGATCGTCTCGACATGAACGAAGTCGAACGCCTGATCCTCCGGCGGATCGCCGTAGAGGTGGAACAGCGGCAGCGCCGTCACGGGCGCCGGGGAGGCCGTGAAAGGGATCGTCGCGGGGGTCATGGCGGAAGCTTACGCCAGTCCCGCGCGGTCCGGAATGCGACGTTCGGAAATGGGATGTTCGAAACGGGAGGCTCGGACGGGAGGCTCTGAACTGGACCTGGCGGTCGCCGTCCCGTCGGGAGGGAAAGCCCCGCCGCGCCGCGGCGGAGCCCCCCGAAGCGCGCCGGTCAGCGCTGGCCGTGCTGCCCGCCCGAGCCGTGCTGGCCCGGGCCGCCCTGCTGGCCGGGGTGGCCCTGCTGCGACTGCTGGCGCTGCTGGTCGGGGCGGCGATCGCCCTGCTGGGACTGCTGATGCTGCTGCGACTGGTCGCGGCGCTGGCCGCCCTGCTGCTGGCGGTCGGCCTGGCCGTGCTGGCCCTGATGCTGCTGGTTCTGGCCCTGCTGGTGCTGGCCCTGCTGGTGCTGCTGCCCCTGGTGACCCGGCTGATGCTGCCCCTGCTGATGCTGACCCTGGTTCTGGTGCGAGGTCCTGGTGTCCTGCGTCATGTGACGTCCTTCCGTTGTCCAGCCCGGGAGGAAGTTGGACGGCAAATTGCGTCAGGATCAAGACGTATCAGCGTATAACAAGTTCGTGATTCAACCGTGATCGCATCGGAGACTGTATACGATCCACCCTCGTCTTCACTGCGCCGCGCCTTTTTCATGACTCCCCCCGCTTTCGACACACCATCCCCGGACTCGTCGTCGCACCTGCTGGCGAATACTTCCTGCTGCTGTCGCTGCCCGCCCTCCGGACGGCGCCGGGCGGCGGCCCGCTTCGCGGGCCTGACGGCGCGGCGCCATGCCGGCCGCCTTTCGGGCATTCTCCTTGCAGGGCGGGCTGGACGGCGGTGCCGACCGGCGCTCGAGGGGAAGATTCCCGCGACACGATCGAGCGTTGCCGGGCCGGGGGGCCACTGTTAAAGGTGGCAAGGTCATCCTGCGCGAGGGGGCGGCAGCAGCGGATGGACGTCTTCGTTCAGCAACTGATCAACGGGATCACGCTCGGGTCGATCTACGGGCTGATCGCCATCGGCTACACGATGGTGTTCGGCATCATCGGCATGGTGAACTTCGCGCATGGCGACGTCTTCATGGTGTCGGCCTTCTTCGCGCTCATCGCCTTCCTGGTGCTCACCTCGTGGATCGGCATCGGCTCGATCACGCTGGCGCTCCTGATCGTGCTGATCGTCGCCATGGTGCTGACCTCGGTGCTCAACTGGGGGATCGAGCGGCTCGCCTATCGCCCCTTGCGGGGGTCCTTCCGGCTCGCCCCGCTGATCTCGGCCATCGGCATGTCGATCTTCCTGTCGAACTTCGTCCAGGTGGCGCAGGGGCCGCGCAACAAGTCGATCCCGCCGCTCCTGCGCGGCGAGTTCGTGCTGATGGACGCCTCGGGCTATCAGGTCACCCTGTCCTACAAGCAGATCATGGTGTGGGTCGTCACCGCCGCGCTGCTCGCCGCGTTCTGGTGGGTGGTCAGCCGCACCGCGCTCGGCCGCGCCCAGCGCGCCTGCGAGCAGGACCAGAAGATGGCGGCGCTGCTCGGCGTCGACGTCGACCGCACCATCTCGATCACCTTCGTGATCGGCGCCGCGCTCGCCGCCGTGGCCGGCACCATGTACCTGATGTACTACGGCGTCATCAATTTCGCCGACGGCTTCACGCCCGGCGTGAAGGCGTTCACGGCGGCCGTGCTGGGCGGCATCGGCTCGCTGCCCGGGGCGGTGATCGGCGGCCTGCTGATCGGCCTCGTCGAGACCCTGTGGTCGGCCTACTTCTCGATCGACTACAAGGACGTCGCCGCCTTCTCGATCCTCGCCATCGTGCTGATCTTCCTGCCCCAGGGCCTGCTCGGCCGGCCCGAGGTGGAGAAGGTGTGACGATGCGGGTGCGGCAATCCTCTGCTCCGCTGCTCGGACCATCGCGTCCGACGAACGCCGAGCTCGGGGCTCCCCCCCTCCCTGTCCCTCCCCCACAAGGGGGGAGGGAACCACGAGCCGCAGCGACATCGGGTCTCGATGCGCCGAATTGCTGGCGGCGAGCGCTTCGCGTCTCGGCACGGCCGGCTCCCTCCCCCCTTGTGGGGGAGGGTTGGGGAGGGGGGTGGCCCCACCCGCCAGTCCCTCGTTTCCGCCGTCAGGGCGCCCAAGCGACGCCCCGTGAGGCGCCGCATGAGTGACGCGGGAGCCGGCGCGACGGCGATGCGCGCCGTCAAGGATGCGGGCGTGTGGGGCGCCGTGGCGCTCGCCGTGTTCGTGCCGCTGATCGGCCTGCAGGCCGTGCAGGACATCCGCGGCGAGCTGGTGCTCGAGACCCGCTGGCCGCTGCTCGCCGTGCTGGTCGCCATGGTGGTCGCGGGCAGCCTCCTCAACACGCTCCTGATCGCGCCGTGGCGCGAGCGCCGGGCGCGGCGCGTGCCGGCCTCCCGGACCGTCGCGGCGACGCGCCTCGCCGCCGCCTTCGGCCGCTGGTTCCCGCCCTTCGCGATCGGCTTCGTCCTCGTCTTCCCGTTCCTGGCGCTGTGGCTCACCGGCTTCCAGGGTGCCGTGAAGTGGATCGACAATTTCGGCATCCAGATCCTGATCTACGTGATGCTCGGCTTCGGGCTCAACATCGTGGTCGGGCTCGCCGGTCTCCTCGATCTCGGCTACGTCGCCTTCTACGCGGTCGGCGCCTACTCCTATGCGCTGCTGGCGAAGGAGTTCGGCTTCTCGTTCTTCACGCTGCTGCCGCTCGCCGGCATCCTGGCGGCGTTCTGGGGCATCCTGCTCGGCTTCCCGGTGCTGCGGCTGCGCGGCGACTACCTCGCCATCGTGACCCTCGCCTTCGGCGAGATCATCCGGCTCGTGCTGATCAACTGGGTGCCGGTGACCAACGGCTACGCCGGCATCAGCGGCATCCCGCGCCCGACCTTCTTCGGCATCCCGTTCAACGCCTCCGACGAGGGCTTCGCGGCCGTGTTCGGGCTGCCGTTCTCGCCGATCTATCGCGGCATCTTCCTCTACTACATCATCCTGGCGCTTGCGCTGCTCACCGCCTGGGTGACGGTGCGGCTGCGCCGGCTGCCCATCGGCCGCGCCTGGGAGGCGCTGCGCGAAGACGAGATCGCCTGCCGCTCGCTCGGCATCGACACGACCGCGACCAAGCTCACCGCCTTCGCGATCGGCGCTATGTTCGGCGGCTTCGCCGGCTCGTTCTTCGCCGCCCGGCAGGGCTTCATCTCGCCGGAGAGCTTCACCTTCATGGAGTCGGCCACCATCGTCGCCATCGTGGTGCTGGGCGGCATGGGCTCGCAGATCGGCGTCGCCATCGCGGCGGTCGCGATGATCGGCGGCACCGAACTGTTGCGCGAGCTCGACTTCCTGAAGGAGATCTTCGGCCGCGAGTTCGATCCTACCCAGTACCGCATGCTGCTGTTCGGCTTCGGCATGGTGGTGATCATGATCTGGAAGCCGCGCGGCCTGATCTCGACGCGCTCGCCCTCGGTGTTCCTGAAGGAGCGCAAGGCCGTGTCGGGCTCGCTCGTCAAGGAGGGCCACGGCTGATGTCGGCGGCTCCCGCCCTCCTCAAGGTCGAGCACCTCACGATGAGATTCGGCGGCCTCGTCGCCGTCAACGATCTCGGCTTCTCGGCGCGGCGCGGCGAGATCACGGCGCTGATCGGCCCCAACGGCGCCGGCAAGACCACCGTGTTCAACTGCATCACCGGCTTCTACAAGCCGACCGAGGGCCGCATCGCCGTGGTGCATGGCGAGCCGGCGCTGTGGGACGCGCTCGAGCCGCTGACCCGGCGCGGCGACCGCCACGTGCGGCTGGCCACCGGCGGCCTCTATCTGCTCGAGCGCATGCCCGACTATCTGGTGTCGCGCCACGCCAAGGTCGCCCGCACGTTCCAGAACATCCGCCTGTTCTCCGGCATGACCGTGCTGGAGAATCTGATGGTCGCCCAGCACGCGCCGCTGATGCGGGCCTCGGGCTTCACGGTGCTGGGCGTGCTGGGGCTCGGCGGCTACGGCCGCGCCGAGCGGGCCGCGATCGACAAGGCGAAGCACTGGCTGGAGCTGACCGGCCTGATCGACCGCGCCGACGAGCCGGCCGGCGCCCTGCCCTACGGCGCGCAGCGGCGGCTGGAGATCGCCCGCGCCATGTGCACGGACCCGGTGCTCCTGTGCCTCGACGAGCCGGCCGCCGGTCTCAATCCGCGCGAGAGCGCCGCCCTCAACGACCTGATCCTGGCGATCCGCGATCGCCACGACACCTCGGTGCTCTTGATCGAGCACGACATGAGCGTGGTGATGGAGATCTCCGACCACGTCGTCGTGCTCGACTACGGCGTCAAGATCGCCGACGGCACGCCCGAGGAGATCCGCAACGACCCGAAGGTGATCGCCGCCTATCTCGGCGTCGCCGACGACGAGGTCGAGGCGGTCGAGGCGGAGGTCGGGCTGTGAGGGCGCACACCTGTTGCCGAGCCGCGGGCGACCGCGCGCCCGTTCCCTCGCCCCGCTTGCGGGGAGAGGGTGGCTCGACGCGAAGCGTCGAGACGGGTGAGGGGGCGTTTCCGCAAGACAGAGACTCGCGGCGACGCCCCCTCACCCGGAGCCCGCGCATGCGCGCGGGCTCCGACCTCTCCCCGCGCGCGGGGAGAGGTGAACGCGCAGCGCCCGGGGCCCGAGCCATCGACGTGTCGACGGAGTCGAACCATGGCTGAGCCGCTGCTCGCCGTGCGCGGCGTCAAGACGTTCTACGGAAGCATCATGGCGCTCAAGGGCGTCGATCTCGACGTGAACGAGGGCGAGATCGTCACGCTGATCGGCGCCAACGGGGCCGGCAAGTCGACCCTGATGATGACGATCTGCGGCAACCCGCGCGCCCGCGAGGGCCGCATCGTCTTCGACGGCCGCGACATCACCCAACTGCCGACCCACGAGATCGCCCGCCTGCGCATCGCCCAGTCGCCCGAGGGACGACGCATCTTCGGCCGCATGACGGTGCTGGAGAATCTCCAGATGGGCCTGGTCGCGGCCGGGCGCGACGCCGACCCGGGCGAGCTCGACCGGGTGCTCGCCTTCTTCCCGCGGCTCGCCGAGCGCATCGGCCAGCGCGGCGGCACGCTGTCGGGCGGCGAGCAGCAGATGCTCGCCATCGCCCGCGCCCTGATGAGCAAGCCGCGCCTCCTGCTGCTCGACGAGCCCTCGCTCGGCCTCGCGCCGCTGATCGCGCAAGCCATCTTCGACATCGTACGCGAGCTCAACCGCTCGCGCGGCCTCACCGTGTTCCTGGTCGAGCAGAACGCCTTCCATGCGCTGAAGCTCGCCCACCGCGCCTATGTGATGGTCAACGGCACCATCACCATGACGGGCTCGGGCCGCGAGCTCCTGGAGCGGCCCGAGGTCAAGGCCGCCTATCTCGAAGGCGGCCGCCACGAGGCGGCGACGACTGGGCACTAGACGTGTTTGCACCGAGGTCGATCCACCCTCCGCTCGTTCCCGCGAAAGCGGGACTCCAGAGCCACACGTCGTGCGGCCCCTGGGTCCCGCCTTCGCGGGGACGAGCGGGCCGTGCCGTTTCGAAATGTCGGTCGCTCCTCCCGTCATTCCGGAAGCCGCGAAATTCCGGAAGCCGCGAAGCGGCTGTCCGGAATCCAGCAACGAGGACGGCGGATGTGGCCGGATTCCGGGTTCGCGCGGTCCGCGCGCCCCGGAATGACCGGATGAGCTGAAGGTCGAGGGTCCCGACATGCAAGGCCTGCTCTACGAGGAGAACTCCTTCGGCCTGTTTCTTCTGGTCACGCTCGTGCTCGGCGGCGCCGGGGCGTGGCTGTCGGGCCGCGCCATCGCGCTGACCTGGCGCCCCTGGTGGATGGCGGCGCTCGCCATGCTGCCGCTCGGCGCGGCGGTACGGTTCGTCCATTTCGCCCTGTTCGACGGGACGCTGCTGTCGCCCTATTTCTATGCAGTCGATGCCGCGATCCTGATCGTGATCGCGCTCGCCGGCTTTCGCGCGACCCGGCGGCGCCAGATGGCGCGCCAATACGGCTTCCTGGTCGCGCCGATCGCGACCGAGTGAGGGCACGCGAGCGAACGCGGCGCGGCAGAGCGCCGCGGGGGGCCGCCCGGCCGGCGGCCGAGTTGCCGGATGACTTTCGAAGGCGATTTCGTATCAAATACGGCCATCGTGCCGGCCGTGCCGGCGCCGCGGCGCTGGCCAGACAATCCCTACCTTGCAGGAGGATGATCGATGATCCACGCCAGGACGCAGGTCCTCGGACTAGGCCTCGCGCTCGCCCTCGCGGGCGGCCTCGCCGCCACCGGAGCCGCGCAGGCGCAGATCCGCATGGGCGTCGGCGGGCCGATGACGGGCGGCAGCGCCGCCTTCGGGGCGCAGCTCAAGCAGGGCGTCGAGCAGGCCGTCCAGGACGTCAACGCGGCCGGCGGCATCATGGGCCAGAAGATCGAGCTCTCGGCCGGCGACGACCGCGGCGATCCCAAGGAGGGCGTCTCCGTCGCCAACAAGTTCGCCGCCGACGGCATCAAGTTCGTGGTCGGCCACTTCAATTCCGGCGTCACCATGCCGGCCTCGGAGGTCTATCAGGACAACGGCATGCTGGCGATCACGCCGGCCGCCACCAACCCGAAGATCACCGAGCGCAAGATGTGGAACATGTTCCGCGTCTGCGGCCGCGACGACCAGCAGGGCGGCATGGCCGGCGCCATCATCGCCGACAAGTTCAAGGGCAAGCGCGTCGCCGTCGTCCACGACAAGACGACCTACGGCCAGGGCCTCGCCGACGAGACCCGCAAGGCGATGAACGCCAAGGGCATCAAGGAGGTGCTCTACGAGGGCGTCAACAAGGACGACAAGGACTTCACGGCGCTGGTCTCCAAGCTGAAGGCGGCCAATCCGGACCTCGTCTACTGGGGCGGCCTGCACGACACCGGCGGCCTGATCCTGCGCCAGATGCGCGACCAGGGCGTCAAGGCGCCGCTGATGGGCGGCGACGGCCTCGCCGACGACGAGTTCGCCTCGATCGCCGGGCCGGGTGCCGAGGGCACGCTGATGACCTTCTCGCCCGATCCGCGCACCAACCCGAAGAACAAGGCGATCGTCGAGGCCTTCCGCAAGCGCGGGTTCGAGCCGCAGGCGTACACGCTCTACAGCTACGCCATCGTGCAGATCATGAAGGCGGCGATCGAGGAGGCGAAGTCGACCGACCCCAAGAAGGTCGCCGCCGTGCTGGCCACCGGCAAGCCGTTCGACACCGTGCTCGGAACCCTCGCCTTCGACAAGAAGGGCGACATCTCCAACGACGGCTATCTGGTCGACGGCAAGAAGAAGGACCGCTACGTCCTCTATGTCTGGAAGAAGGGCCCGGACGGCAAGCTCTCCTATTTCGAGGCGGAGTAGCAGCGGCCCGGCCCCGCGGGCCGTCGGGGCCGCTCACGCGAGCGAAGCGATCCGGCCGCCGGAGCCCTGCTCCGGCGGCTTTCGTTTTGGTGGGTCTCGCGCCGTCCGGCGGACCGGACGAAGACGGCGCATCGGCGCCGTCCGATCAATGCGCGACGGTGCGCACCGCGTCGTTGCAGGCCCGCTCGCAGGCCCGGCAGGCCTCGGCGCAGATGCGGCAATGCGCGTGATGGCCGGCGTGGCGCTCGCATTCGGCGGCGCACTCGCTGCAGGCGAGCGCGCAGGTGCCGAGCTGGCTCGCCAGCACGGCCTCGTTGGCGCCGGTGCGGCGGCTCGCCAGCGCGCCGGTGGCGAGGCAGACGTCGGCGCAGTCGAGGTCGAGACGGATGCACTGGCGGAGGTGGTCGACCATGTCCTCCCCCAGGCAGGCGTCGGCGCAGGCCGTGCAGGCCTGGGCACAGGCCCAGCAGGCCTCGATGCAGCGGATCAGCGCATCGTTGGCTGTTCCGCGGACATCGGGATGGCTGCGGATCATCTCCCGAATGGTCTCTTCGGCATGCATCGGACGGGCTCCCGGTTCTCGGATGCGACGGGGCCGCAGGTCGCACGCGTAGCGCACCGCCCGGGCCCGATGGTCAACCCGGGATCAGTGCAACGGTTTCGGCCGGTGCGACGGCGTCTGTCGGATGCCGCACGGGTTCGGCACGCCCCGCCGAGCCGACGTGCCCGCGACGGATGCGTGGACGAGCGGAGACCGATTTAGCGACGAGAGATGCCCGGAGGAGAAATCTCCGGACAAGAGCGCGACCGAAAACGAAAACGGGCGCCGAAGCGTGCTTCGGCACCCGTGATCTGGTAGTAAGGACATCACCACCAATCAGCCGACGCATCCGAGCGGCGATGGCCACTCGACGGCGCAGGGCTGACGCGTGAGCGCAGAAGCGTCACGCGTCACCTCGTCTGGACGGCAAAAAGCCCTCCGGACGATGCGGGCGGAGACGGTCCGAAAACCGCCACCCCCCGCCTGCGCGCGCTCCTCGAAAAGAGGAGAAGCGCCGAAGACGGGAAGAAGAGTTACTTCTTCTCGGCGTAGATCTTGTCGGCGATCGACAGGTGGCTGTAACGCGGGTGCGTCAGCACGAGCGCGTGGATCGCGACGGCGACCACGAGGGCCGCGATCCAGATCACGGGCAGCCAGGTCGACGGATTGAGGACCAGCCAGATCTTGTAGTCGTCTTGCGG
>NZ_JBEOMB010000139.1:0-6384 GCF_046000175.1 Rhodoplanes sp. SY1 | reverse complement strand
GGCGCAGCGGCTCGTCGGCCCAGCCGAGCGCCCCGCTCTCGCCGAGCGCCGCCACCTTCATGGGAAAATCGGCGCCGCACATGCCGGGGCCGTCGATCGGCGACAGCAACGCCACGGCCGGCCCCTGCTTCACGGAGCCGGACTTCAGGCACTGAACCTCCGCCTCGCGTCGCCACGTCTCGCGCTGCCCCATGAAGTTGCGAGCGCATCCGGCGAGCGTGAGGAGAACGAGCGAGCCGACGAGATACCAACGAACGTCGCGCGTCATGGCGCGACTCTGCCGAGGAGACCGTTAAGGAGCCCTCAACGTTACCCTACGGTTCCACCTTCGGTGCGGCGTCGCGGCCACGCTTTCGGAGTTTGGTTACCAAGTTCGCGCCCTCGCCGACGGCAATCTCGGACTTGATGAAGCCCGGTGGTTCGGCCTAATGGCGCCGGCTCACGATCCCCCCTCCCCCGCCTCCCAGGAGCATGCCGTGGCGAAGCCGCTGGTCGGTCCGTTGTCCGCTCTCGATCTCGCCAAGCAAATCGACGCCGGGAAGATCACGCCGGCCGGGGTGGTCGATCTTTGCGCCGAAGCGATCGCGGCGCGGGAGCCGGAGGTCCGGGCCTTCGCGGCGCTCGACGTCTCGCGTGCAAAAGCGCGGGCCGAGGCGGCCGTGGCGACGCTCTCGGCGGCGCCGTTGCGCGGGCTGCCGGTCGGCGTGAAGGACATCTTCGACACCGCCGACCTGCCGACCGCCTATGGCTCGCCGATCTATGCGGGGCACCGGCCGGCGGCCGATGCGGCACTGGTGTCGATGCTGCGCCGTGCCGGCGGCCTCCTGCTCGGCAAGACCGTGACGACCCAGTTCGCCTTCATGGACGCCGGCGACACCCGCAACCCGCACGACCCGGCCCACACGCCGGGCGGCTCGTCGTCGGGCTCGGCCGCGGCCGTCGCGGCCGGCCTGCTGCCCGTCGCGATCGGCACCCAGACCGGCGGCTCGGTGGTGCGGCCCGGCGGCTATTGCGGGGTCGCCGCCTACAAGCCCTCCTACCGAATGCTGCCGATGGTCGGCTGCAAGTGCTTCTCGTGGTCGCTCGACACGGCCGGCCTGTTCGCCGCCGGCATCGTCGACGTCGCCTTCGCGGCCGCCGCGCTGACCGGCCGGGATCTCCGCGTCGATCGCGTGGCGCCCGCGGCGCCGCGCATCGGCCTCGCCCGCACCCATGTCTGGCCGGAGGCGAGCCCCGCCATGCAGGCCGCCGTCGAGCAGGCCGCCCGCCGCGCGGCCGCCGCGGGCGCCATCGTGGTCGAGATCAAGCTGCCGCCGGTGTTCGAGGATGCGTTCCGGGCGCATGCCGCGATCCAGGATCACGAGGTCCATCGGGCGCTCGCCTACGAGCACGACACCCATCGCGACCGGCTCGGCCCGCATCTGAGGGCGCATCTCGATGCGGCCGCCACCATCTCGCCGGAGGCCTATGACGACGCCCGGCGGGTCGCCAAGCGGGCCCGGCACGCGCTCGCCGACCTGATGGGCGAGGTCGACGTCCTGCTCACCCCGTCCGCCCCGGGCGCGGCGCCGCGCGGGCTCGAATCCACCGGACAGTCGATTTTCAACAGATTGTGGACGCTGATGGGCACACCGTGCATCAATGTTCCGGGGGTGTACGACGAATCGGGGCTGCCGCTCGGCGTCCAGGTGGTCGGCCGGTTCGGCCGCGACCGCGCCGCGCTGGAGGCGGCGCTATTCGTCGAGCGTGCCGTCGCCCCCGCATCGGGGGCCTGAGTGGACGCGGTCGGGGCGTCCGCCGACGGTCACGGTGCGGCCCGCCCGTCCCGGCGTTCGCCGGGCGCACCGACGAGATCGTTTTCATGTGCGTGCCCTTTCAACGACCGTTTGCGATTGCGACCACCCTCGCCGCCGCTCTGATCATCGTCCCGGGGTGTTCGAGCCCTGCCGCGGCCCAGTCCCGAACCGCCTCGGCGCCCCTGACCCTCGCGGTCGGCGAGACCTCGACCATCTCGCTCGAGGAGAACGTCACGACCGGCTATGCGTGGCGCTTCGACGCCGCGGCGAGCCGGGATGCCGGCTGCGTCACGCTCACGGATCTGGGCCATGCCCCGCGAGCCGGCGATCCGGCGATCGGGGCATTCGGGCTGCGCCGATGGAAGCTCGTCGGCGCCGGCCGCGGGCGCGCAGAGCTGCGCTTCCTCTACCAGCGGCCGTGGGAGCAGAAGCCGGTGCGCGAGCACACGATCATCGTGGATGTCCGCTGAAGAATTCCACTAGATGAGAAATCCGATCGACTGCAGCGCGAGATGATGTTGCGCTGCGGAATTGTTTCCGACTTCAGAACGCTATCCGGTTGTGCTAGTGTCCCGGCCGTTCAACGTCCCGAGGAGACGATCTTGGTTTATTCGATCGACCTGAACCGCGTGGCGATCTACGTCGTGTTCGGTTTCGTCACCGCCATCGTGTTGGGTGCGTTCTGATCGGATAGGACGCCCACCAGCGGCGGATCCGACGACGGCGCGAAGCCACCCGGTTTCGAGCCGACCAGCCCCGCCGTAAGGCTCCCGAAGGGACACCGGAGAACTTGTTCTCCGGTGTTTTGTTTTATCCGGACGGTCGTTCTCCTTGCGCGGCTTGTTTCCGCCCGCCACGCCGGGGCAGGCTGTGGCGGACGCGACTCGCCGCGCCGGCCCTCTCGTCCCTCCGGAGCTGGAAAAATGCCCCCGAAAACGCTGCTCGAGCTCGCCGGCGTCGCGATACGGCCGCCGCGCCTCGCCGACACGGTGCTGGTCGTGATCGACGCCCAGCAGGAGTATGTCGACGGCCTGCTGCCGCTGCCGGGCGTCGACGCGGCGCTGGACGAGATCGGCCGCCTGCTCGAGCGCGCCCGCCGGCTCGAGACGCCGGTGATCCACATCGTGCATCACGGCCGCACCGAGGCCGGCCCGTTCGCGCCGGGCTCGCCCGGCGTCGAGATCGCCTCGCAGGCGGCGCCCGCTCCGGGGGAGCCGGTGGTGACCAAGAGCCTGCCCAACGCCTTCGCCTCGACCGATCTCGCCGATCGCCTGCACGCCCTGCACCGCTCCTCGCTGGTGCTCGCCGGCTTCATGACGCACATGTGCATCGAGGCGACGGCGCGCGGCGCGCTCGATCTCGGGCTGCAGGCCACCGTGGTGGCGAACGCGACGGCGACGCGCGACCTGCGCGACCCGCTGAGCGGCGCCGTCATCCCGGCCGGCGAGGTTCACCGCAACGCGCTCGCCGCGCTCTCCGACCGCTTCGCCACGATCGTCGCGTCGTGCGACAGGCTGGAGGACTGAGGCTCGCCGGGCGGCAGGGCGACCGGCACGGCGACCACGTCGGCGATCACCGGCAGGTGGTCCGAGAGGCGGGCGGCGGCCGGATCCGTGAAGCCCTGCACCAGCGCCGCCGCCGGCCGGCAATAGATGCGGTCGAGCCGGAACAGCGGAAAGCCGGACGGGAAGGTGCGGAAGCGTGTGCGCCCCGGACAGGCGCCGCGCAGGACGGCCCGCACCGAGCCGGCGAACAGCCAGTCGTTGAAGTCGCCGACCACGACGGTGGTCTGCGGCCCGCCGTCGATCAGCTGGAGCAGTGCGCGGGCCTGGGTGCGACGCTCGCCGAAAGAGAGGCCGAGATGCGTCGCGATCACGCGCGCCGGCCCGTCCGGCGTGTCGATGTCGGCGACGATGGCGCGGCGCGGCTCGCGCTCCGGATAGGAGATGTCGTGCACGTCGCTGCGGCGCGGCCGCCAGCGCGAGAGCAGCATCTGGCCATAGGCGCCGTCGGCCGTGACGATCGTCTTGGCACCGAGCCCCCAATGGCCGAGCCGGCGCTCGATCACGGAGAAGGTCTCGGTGTCGGCCGTGTGCGGCCGGCGCGAGTCGACCTCCTGGAGGGCGACGATATCGGGATCGTGGCACTCGATCAGCGCGAGCACGCGGGCGAGATCGAAACGCGGGTTGCGGCCGAGCGCGCCGTGGATGTTCCACGTCATCACCCGGAACGTCCCGGGTGGCTTCGCCGTCACGGCTCGCGGCTCCCACGGCGGCCGGCGAGCCGCTGAAGCGCGAAGGCGATCGCGATCCAGGCGGCGAGCAGCGCGGCCGCCACGGCGATGCGGCCCGGCGTCGGGTTCTTCACGACAGCGAGGAGCTGATCGCCGAACGCGGACATGGCGACGATGCCGGGCGCCAGCCCGAGCGCGGTGCCGCCGATGAAGTCGACGAAGCGCACGCCGCCGGCACCGGCCATGAGATTGATCACCGCGAAGGGCGCGATCGGCAGCAACCGGATGGTGGCGACGGCGAGCACGCCGCGGCGGACGATCTCGCGCCGGATCGTGTTCACGCGCGGCCCGAGCAGGCCGACCAGCGGCTTGTGCCCGAGCCGCGCCCCGATGGCGAAGCCGACCGTGGCGGAGACGAGGGTGCCGAGCGCCGCATAGAGGAGGCCGAGCCAGCCGCCGAACACCATGGCGGTGGCGGCGATCAGCACCGTCACCGGAAAGCCGACGAGGCCGGCCGCCACGTAGAGGCCGGTGACGGCGACCGGCGTCCACACGCCGCCGAGCCCGCCCAGAATCTCCCGCACGCGCTCGATGTCGGCATAGGCGGCGAGCGGCCCGTAGCGCCAGGCGAGCAGGATGCCGAGCAGCACCAGCACGACCGCGCCGGCCTTCACGGCGCCGGGCAGCCGCCGCGCTCGCGTCGGCCCCATCACCTGCGCCGTCACCGCCTCGACCGAGATCGGCTTCTCGGGATCGGCGAGCGGCTCGATGGTGCCGGCGAGCACGCCGGTCGGCTCCTCCGGATCGCTGACCGGGCAAAGCCGGTGGCCGTGGCCCGACAGCGTCTCGGCGGTGCGCACCAGCGAGCCGGTGCGCACCAGCGCGTCGGCGACCGCCTGCTCGGCCACGCCGCAATGGTCGGCGATCAGACGGTTGCGGATGCGCGTGACGGCGCGCCGCTCGGCCTCGCTTTCCGCCTCCAAGGCGACGTCGCACTCGGCGTCGGCGCCCATCGAGCGGTTGTTGAGATTGGCCGAGCCGATTCGCAGCAGGCGATCGTCGACCACCATCACCTTGGAGTGCACCATGGTGTCGGCGACGTGCTCGCCGTCGCGCACCTGCGGGAAGAGAAAGCGCGCCCGCGCCGACACGCCGGCCTCCTCCAGGATGCGGCGGAAGCGCGCCCGGCCGGCATGCATGGTGTTGGCCTCGATCCACGAGTGATACTGGCGCGGCGTCACCACCAGGAGCTCGAGCGCCGGAACGGCACGCATGCGCGCGGCGATCCGCTCGGCGATCAGGGTCGAGGTGACGAACTGGTTCTCGATGTAGATGCTGCGGCGCGCCGCGTCGATGCTGTCGAGATACAAAGCCTCGATCTCGCGCACCTCGGGGTCGGCGTCGTCGCAGCACGGCACCGTGCGGGCGATGGCGAGGCGGGTGTCGCGCACATCGGGCGCGACACCGTCCGGCCAAGGATCGTGGTCTCGATCGTGATCGGGAGCGTCCTCGGACGCGACCGTCTCCAGCGCCTCGCCGGTGGCGCGCCGCCAGCGCGTCTTCGCCACCTCGCCGAGCGCCCGGGCCGCGGGACCGTCGGTGACCATCTGCACGTCGTGGAACGGCGGATAGGGCACGCCGTCCGGATCGATCCGATCGGGATCGCAGGGGTGATGGTCGCAGCGGTCCCAGCGGCGGATCGTCAGGTCGATGCCGCCCGAGAATGCGACGGCGTCGTCGACCAGCACGATCTTCTGGTGCTGCGACGAGCCGAAGGGCAGCCGGTCGTCGAGCCGCAGGATCACCTGCGGCGGCGTCTTCTGATCGATCGCGACGGTCGGGAACCACTCGCGCTCGGCCGCGAACAGCACCGAGTAGTTCCACAGAAGCAGCCGGATGGTGAGCTCGGGCCGGCGCGCCGCGAGCGCGGCGAGAAAGTCCACGAGCGTCTCGGGCAGGTCGTCGACGGGCGCGTCGGGACCGGCCGGAAGGCAGCGCGGCAGCCGCGTCCGGCTGTGGATGTCCCAGCCCACCACCAGCACCGAATGCCGGGCGCGCAGCAGCGACTGGCGCAGCGCCGAGAAATACGTCCCGGCATCGATCAGCACGGCGACACGATGCGCCGGCTCGATGCGCCAGACGTTGCGTCCGGGGCGCAGGATGCGGTCGGTGGTCACGGGGAGCACGTCAACTTGCATTCGGGGGTCTGGTTCCGCAGGCACGTCGGGTCTGCCGCGACAACGCACGAGGCGGCGTTTGGTGCCGGGATCCGGCGTGCGGGCGGGATGTGGATCCCTCTCCCCGCGCGCGGGGAGAGGGTGGCTCGCCGCGCAGCGGCGAGTCGGGTGAGGGGGC
>NZ_JBEOMB010000138.1:0-12080 GCF_046000175.1 Rhodoplanes sp. SY1 | reverse complement strand
CCGCCTCGGCCGCCGCCTCGGCGCCGCTGGCGAGCAGCCGCGTGACGAGGCGCGCATAATCCTCGCGGCTCAGCCCCTTGCCGGGCCGGAACCAGAGATAGTGCCAGTTCAGCATGCCGAACAGCGACATGGTGAGCGGCTTGAGCAACGGCCCGTGGCCGATCGACGGCACGGCCGCCGCAATGGCATCGGAGAAATGGCCGACCAGCGTGCGCTCCATGGCGCGGAGCTGATCCTGCTTGTCCTGCGGCAGGAGCTTCAGATTGGCGATCTGCACCTGATGCTCGGCGTCGGCGTCGCGATACTCGTCCAGCAGCGCCGCCGCGATGGCGTAGAGCCGCTCCTCCGGCGGCGCGCCCGCGCTCTCGGCCGCCGCCTTCTCGACCGCGGCGATCAGCACCGCGAGATGCGCCGACAGGATGTCGAAGAGGACCGCCTCCTTGTCCGGATAGTAGTGATAGAGCAGCGCCTTGGACATGCCGCAGGCCTCCGCGATCATGGTGATCGAGGTGCCCGAATAGCCGTGGCGGGCGAACAGCTCGGCGGCGCGATGCAGGATCGCCCCGCGCTTGGCGTCGTAGTCCTGGGCGCGTGTGCGAGCCATTCCGGCGATCCCCTCCCCTGCGGTCGATTGTCGCGGCCGGCGGCGCAGGTCGCTTCGGCGGCTCGGTCGAAAATACATTAACCGGATGGTCGATCAATAGTCCGGCCAAGCGCTTGCCCGGCGGCGCCCCGCGTTCGGCTCGCGGGCGAACGCCGTAGAACAGCACCGGAAGCGCGCGTCGGCGGGCCGCCCCTCGCGATCATGTTACGAAATGCCGTTGCGGTCACCATTTCTGTTACATATCATTTTCTCAACGACGACGAGGGCCAACCTCGAGACACCCGGGAGAACGCGCATGTACACGCAGGGCCTCGCTCAGACCCCCGACGCCGCCGACCGCCGGATCGAGGACGCCGACAAGCTCAACGCCTTCCAGGCGCGCATCGACGCCGAGGAGCGCATCGAGCCGAACGACTGGATGCCGGAGGCGTATCGCAAGACTCTGGTGCGCCAGATCTCCCAGCACGCCCATTCCGAGATCATCGGCATGCAGCCGGAAGGCAACTGGATCACGCGGGCGCCGTCGCTGCGCCGCAAGGCCGCGCTGCTCGCCAAGGTGCAGGACGAGTGCGGCCACGGGCTCTATCTCTACGCCGCCGCCGAGACGCTCGGCGTGGCGCGCGAGGAGATGGTCGACCAGCTGCTCGCCGGCAAGGCCAAGTACTCCTCGATCTTCAACTACCCGACGCTCACCTGGGCCGACATCGGGGCGATCGGCTGGCTCGTCGACGGCGCCGCGATCATGAATCAGATCCCGCTGTGCCGCTGCAGCTACGGGCCGTATGCGCGCGCCATGATCCGGGTCTGCAAGGAGGAGTCGTTCCACCAGCGGCAGGGCTACGAGATCATGCTGACCCTATGCCGCGGAAACGCGGCCCAGAAGGAAATGGCGCAGGACGCGCTGAACCGCTGGTGGTGGCCGTGCCTGATGATGTTCGGCCCGCCCGACAGCGCGAGCCAACACACCGACGCGTCGACGAAGTGGAAGATCAAGCGGTTCACCAACGACGAGCTTCGGCAGAAGTTCATCGATGCGACGGTGCCACAGGCGCATTTCCTCGGCCTCGAGGTCCCGGATCCGGAGCTGAGGTTCGACGAGGCGAGCGGCCACTGGCAGCACGGCGCGATCGACTGGGAGGAGTTCAAGCAGGTGATCGCCGGCAACGGCCCCTGCAACGCCCAGCGCATGGAGCGCCGCCGGCAGACCGAGGAGGACGGCGCCTGGGTGCGAGAAGCCGCCCGCGCGTTCGCCGAGAAAGAGAAGAGCCGCCACAGAGCGGCCGCGTAGCAGAACTCCGTCATTCCGGGGCGCCGCGCAGCGGCGAGCCCGGAATCCATACCCACCGACCGGGGTTATGGATTCCGGAAGCCGACCTTCGGTCGGCTTCCGGAATGACCGAACAAACAAGATCAGGAAACGCCCGAGGAGCCCGCCGTGACAGACCCCGCCGCGCCCGAGCCGACGAAACCCGAGCCGAAGATCCCGCTGTGGGAGGTGTTCATCCGGGCCCGCAACGGCCTCGCCCACAAGCATGTCGGCTCGCTGCACGCCGCCGACGCGACGCTGGCCCTGCAGGCGGCACGCGATCTCTACACGCGGCGCGGCGAAGGCCTGTCGATCTGGGTCGTGCCGTCGGCCGCCATCACGGCGTCCGACCCGGCCGAGAAGGGCATGATGTTCGAGCCCACCGCCTCGAAGGTCTATCGCCACCCGACCTTCTACGAGATCCCCGACGAGGTCGGGCACATGTGAGCTTGCTCCAGAGTCGCGGCTCCTGCGTTCCCTCCCCCCTTGTGGGGGAGGGACAGGGAGGGGGGTAACAGCGCCAGCATCGTGCCGCGAGGCTCACCCCCCTCTCCACCTCTCCCCCACAAGGGGGGAGAGAGCAGGCCGCGGCGAGCCACACCGCCGCATTCCGACACCAAGCGAAACACGGCCGGACCCCGCCCATGACCAGCATCCGCGTCACCGAGACTCCGCTCGTCACCTATGTGCTGCGCCGCGCCGACGATGCGCTGGTACTCGGGCATCGGCTGTCCGAGTGGTGCGGCAAGGCGCCCATGATGGAAGAGGAGATGGCGCTCGCCAACATGGGGCTGGACCTGATCGGCCAGGCGCGCGCGCTCTACACCTATGCGGGCGAGGCCGAGGCGCAGGGTCACGACGAGGACGCCTTCGCGTATCGGCGCGACGAGCGCGCCTATCGCAATCTGTTGCTGGTCGAGCAGCCGAACGGCGACTTCGCCATGACGATGGTGCGCCAGCTCCTCTACGCCGCCTTCGCCGACCCGTACTGGCGCGCCATGATGCGCTCGAGCGACCCGACGCTCGCCGCCATCGCGGCCAAGGCCGAGAAGGAGATGGCCTATCACCTGCGCCATTCGGCCGAATGGGTGGTGCGGCTCGGCGACGGCACCGAGGAGAGCCGGCGCCGCACCGAGCACGCGCTGGCGCAGCTCTGGCCGTTCACGGGCGAGCTTTTTTTCAGCGACGAGATCGAGCGCGAGATGATCACGTCCGGCGTCGCGGTGGACCCCGCGACGCTACGCGACGGTTGGCGGAGCACGCTGGCCGAGATCCTCGACCGCGCCACGCTGAAGATGCCGCAGGACGCCTGGATGCAGAGCGGCGGGCGCGGCGGCCGGCACAGCGAACATCTCGGCCATCTGCTCACCGACCTGCAATACATGCAGCGCACGATCCCGGGAGCGACCTGGTGAACCCGTCGCCCGATCCCGCAGCCTTGCGCGAAACTGCGTGGCGGATCGCCGGGGCGGTGGCGGATCCAGAAATCCCGGTGCTGACCATCGCGGATCTCGGCGTGCTGCGCGACGTGCGCGTGAACGACACCGGCATCGAGGTGGACATCACGCCGACCTATTGCGGCTGCCCGGCCATGACCACCATCGCGCTGGAGATCGAGATCGCGCTGGAGAAGGCCGGGCTCGGGCGGCCGACCGTGAAGACCGTGCTGTCGCCGGCCTGGACCACCGACTGGATGACCGACGCGGGTCGCGCCAAGCTGAAGGACTACGGCATCGCGCCGCCCCAGAAGGGCGCCGGCCGCCGCGCGCTGTTCGGCGTCGAGCACGTCGCCTGCCCGCAGTGCGGCGCGACCGACACGGCCGCCATCGCCGAGTTCGGCTCCACGGCCTGCAAAGCCTTGTGGCGCTGCAACGCCTGCCGCGAGCCGTTCGACTATTTCAAGTGTCATTGAGGTGAGGGGCATGACGATCCTGACGCCGACATCGCCTTCGATTTCGGGTGCCGAGCACAGCGCCGGCGTTCCCTCTCCCCGCGCGCGGGGAGAGGGTGGCTCGCTGCGCAGCGGCGAGACGGGTGAGGGGGCGTCTCCGTATCCACGAGACGCCCCCTCACCCGACATCCGCGCTGGACGCGCGAATGTCGACCTCTCCCCGCACGCGGGGAGAGGTGAGGACGGCTCCGTCGGAACACACGTCCCCCGCTTCCATGCGCTGACCGTCGCCGAGGTGCGGCGGGAGACGCCGGACGCCGTGTCGGTCGCGTTCGCCGTGCCGGCGCATCTCGCCGCGGACTATCGGTTCGAGCCCGGCCAGTATCTGACGCTGCGCACCACGATCGACGGCGAGGAGGTGCGGCGCTCCTACTCGATCTGCGCCGGACCCGACGACGGCGAGCTGCGCGTCGCGGTGAAGCGGGTGTCGAACGGCCTCCTCTCCTGCTGGATCAACGACAGCCTGAAGCCCGGCGACACGCTCGACGTGATGACGCCCACGGGCCGCTTCGGCCTCTCCCACACGCCGGGCAACGGCCGCGTGCACGTCGCCTTCGCGGCGGGCTCCGGCATCACGCCGGTGATCTCGATCCTGCGCGGCGTGCTGGCGCGCGAGCCGGACAGCCGCTTCTTCCTGTTCTACGGCAACCGCTCGACCGCCGGCATGCTGTTCCTGGAAGAGCTCGAGGAGCTGAAGGATCGCTATCTGGGCCGGCTGTCGCTGTTCCACGTGCTGAGCCAGGAGGAGCAGGACCTCGACATCCTCAACGGCCGGCTCGACGGCGACAAGGTGCGGCGTCTGCTCGGCAGCGTGGTGCCGGCCGCCGTGATCGACCACGCCTTCGTCTGTGGCCCGACCGCGATGATCGAGGAGCTGGTGCCGACGCTGCACGGGCTCGGCATCCCGGAGGACCGCATCCATGTCGAGCGTTTCGTCTCGGCGCTCGGCGGCCGACCGCGGCCGCCGGTGCCGGTCGCGCTCGACGCGCCGCCCGCCCACATGGCGTCGCTGATCGTCGACGGCAAGCGCCGCGAGGTGCCGGTGGCCGAGGGCGAGGCGATCGTCGACGCGGCGTTGCGCGCCGGCCTCGACCTTCCCTTCGCCTGCAAGGGCGGGATGTGCTCGACCTGCCGGGCCAAGGTGGTCGAGGGCACGGTCGAGATGGCGGTGAACTACGCGCTGGAACCGTGGGAGCTGAAGGCCGGGTACGTGCTCACCTGCCAGGCGCGCCCGACCTCGGCCACCGTGGTGATCGACTACGATCAGGTGTGAACGCCGCTCGTCAGTGCAGCGAACGCGGCGCGCCCGCTACACCTCTCCCCGCCGCGCGGGGGCGCGGCTCTTGCCGCGCCAAAGAGGTCGACGTTCGCGCGGTCAGCGCGGACGTCGGGTGAGGGGGCCTATCCCCGAAGCCGAGACTCGTGGCGACGTCCCCTCACCCGACTCGCCGCTCCACGGCGAGCCACCCTCTCCCCGCACGCGGGGAGAGGGGACGCCGGCGCCGCAATTCACTCCGTGACCCGCCCCGGGTCGCGTCCCGCCCCCTACCCCTTCGGGCGGTTGTCGACGATGCGCTTGGCCTTGCCGACCACGGTGCGCTCGACGCCGCCGGGCGGATGGAGCACGAGCCGGGTCGTCACGCCGATCAGATTCTTGATGTGGCGCACCAGCTCCTTCTCGCGCGTCTCGCGATCGACCGCGCCGGCACGATCCTCGCGCACCTCGGCATGCACGGTCATCTCGTCGAGCCGGCCCTCGCGGGTCAGCTCGATCTGATAATGGCCGGAGCAGAAGTCGGTGGCGAGCAGGATCTCCTCGATCTGGGTCGGGAAGACGTTGACGCCGCGCAGGTTGATCATGTCGTCGGAGCGGCCCGTCACCTTTTCCATGCGGCGCATGCCGGGCCGCGCCGTGCCGGGCATCAGCCGCGTCAGATCGCGGGTGCGGTAGCGCACGATCGGGAACGCCTCCTTGGTGAGCGACGTGAAGACGAGCTCGCCCTTCTCGCCGTCCGGCAGCACCTCGCCCGTGACGGGATCGATGATCTCCGGATAGAAGTGATCCTCCCAGATGTGGAGGCCGTCCTTGGTCTCGACGCACTCCTGGGCGACGCCGGGGCCGATCACCTCGGAGAGCCCGTAGATGTCGGTGGCGTCGAGCCCGAACGCCTTCTCGATCTCCTCGCGCATCGCGTTGGTCCACGGCTCTGCGCCGAAGATGCCGAACTTCAGCGACGACGCGCGCGGGTCGAGGCCGGCCTTGGCGAAGCCGTCCAGGATCGTGAGCATGTAGCTCGGCGTCACCATGATGGCGTCGGGCTGAAAATCGTGGATGAGCTGCACCTGCCGCTCGGTCATGCCGCCCGACATCGGGATGACGGTGCAGCCGAGCCGCTCGGCGCCGTAATGCGCGCCGAGCCCGCCTGTGAAGAGGCCGTAGCCGTAGGCGACGTGCACCATCATGCCGGGGCGCACGCCGGCGGCGCGGATCGAGCGCGCCATCACGTCCGCCCACATGTCGACGTCGGCCTGCGTGTAGCCGACCACGATCGGCTTTCCGGTCGTGCCGGACGAGCCGTGAATTCTCGCGAGCTTTTCACGTGGCACCGCGAAGAGACCGAACGGGTAGTTGTCCCGCAGATCCGTTTTCATCGTGAAGGGGAACTTGGCGAGATCGGAGAGATCGCGGAAATCCGACGGGTGGAGGCCGGCCTCCTCGAACTTCCTGCGATAGAACGGCACGTTCTCGTAGGCATGGCGGAGCGACCAGGCGAGGCGCTCGCGCTGGAGCGACTGGATGGCGTCGCGCGAGGCGCGCTCGGCGGCGTCGAGGCCGTCGACGATGCTGCGGCCGAAAGCGGCAACCGGGGGAGCCATGGTCATCGTTCCTCCACTGGTGTTTGTTTGTTGCTTGGTCGTCGCCCGATGCTGCGCGGCACGCTGCATCGGCACCTCTCGTGTCCTCTCAGGCCGACGGCGCCTCCGCGGCCGCCTCGCCGCCGTCGATGAACGAGCCGCCGATGGTGCGCGAATGGCCGCGGAACTCGGCGATGACGACGCCGTCGGACGAGACACGCACGTCGTAGATGCCGTTGCGGCCGGCGCGCGACACCTCGCGCGCCTCGGCGATCAGCCGCCCGCCCCGACGGCCCGGACGGATGAACGTGATGCTGCACTGGGCCGCGACCGTCACGAGCCCGTAGGAGTTGCAGGCATAGGCGAAGGCCGTGTCGGCGAGCGCGAAGATGTAGCCGCCATGCGCCGTGTCGTGGCCGTTCACCATCGTGTCCCTGACGCTCATCGCGAGCGTCGCAGTGCCGGGGCCGACGGCGAGGATCTCGATGCCGAGATTCTGGCAGGCCGCATCGCCGGCCCACATGGTGTCGGCGGCGAGCCGCGCCGTCTCCTCGGCCGTGCGGGTCACGGGAACCACGGCGGCGGTCACGACGACCTCCCGGTGAAGCGCGGCGCACGCTTGTCGAGGAAGGCGCGCACGCCTTCGGCATAGTCGGGCGTGCCGCCCGCCTTGCGCTGCAGGTCACGCTCGAGATCGAGCTGCGCGTCGAGATCGTTGGTCGCGGAGGCCGCGAAGGCCTGCTTGGTCAGCGCGAGCCCGACCGTCGGCTGGGTGGCGAGATGGGCGACGAGCTTTTCCGCCTCGGTCGCCAGCGCGTCGTCGTCGAGCACCTTCCAGATCAGGCCCCACGCTTCGGCCGTCTCGGCCGGCAACGGCTCGGCCAGCATCGCCAGCGCGCGAGCGCGCGCCTCGCCGATCAGCCGCGGCAGGAAGAAGGTGCCGCCGGAGTCCGGAACCAGACCGATCTTGGAGAAGGCCTGGATGAACCTCGCCGAGCGCGCCGCGAGCACGATGTCGCAGGCGAGCGCGATGTTGGCGCCGGCGCCGGCCGCGACGCCGTTGACGGCGCAGACGACGGGCTTCTTCAGCGCCCGGATGCGGCGCACCAGCGGATTGTAGAAGGCGTCGATGGTGGCGCCGAGATCGGCCGGGCCGACGCGATCGGAAAGATCCTGGCCGGCGCAGAAGCCGCGGCCGGCGCCGGTGAGCAGCACGGCGCGGCACGCCTCGTCGGCGCCTGCGTCGTCGAGCGCGGCGGCGAGGCGCCTGTGCATCTCCTCGTTGAAGGCGTTCAGACGGTCGGGCCGGTTGAGCACGAGCCGCACCCATCCGTCGCGTCGGTCGACGAGAACCGAAGGCTCCACGAAAGTCTCCCTTGTCGGGCTCTGCCGGCCCTTGAATTAACCGACCGATCGGTTAATCTTCGGACCAAGATAGCGCACGGGGCGCCGGTGTCAACGTTCTGCAAGGGCGTACCGGAGCGTCCCGAACGAGACAACGCCGCAGCCCGGCAGGAGGACGCCCGTCATGACCGCAACGACACCTGCGACGACGCCCGCACCGACTCTCGCGACCACACCGCCGACCCTGCAGAGCTTCGTGCAGGACCGCTGGGTGACGCCCGCGCGCGGGCTGGCCGAGATCAGGAGCGCGATCGACGGTCGCGTCGTGGCGTATGCCTCGAGCGACGGCATCGACTTCGGCGCCGCGGTGCGGCATGCGCGCGCGGTCGGCGGGCCGGCGCTGCGGGCGCTGACGTTCCACGAGCGCGCCGACCGGCTGAAGGCGCTGGCGACGTTTCTGTCGGAGCGCAAGGAGCAGCTCAATGCGCTCTCCGCAGACACCGGCGCGACCAAGCGCGACAACTTCTTCGACATCGACGGCGGCATCGGCACGCTTTACGCCTACGCATCTCGCGGCCGCCGCGAGCTGCCGGCCGAGCGTTTCGTGATCGAGGGCGACACCGAGGCCCTGTCGCGCGGCGGGACGTTCATGGGGCTGCACGTGATGACCCCGCTGAACGGCGTCGCCGTCCACATCAACGCCTTCAACTTCCCGTGCTGGGGCATGCTGGAGAAGCTCGCGCCGGCGATCCTGGCCGGCGTTCCGGTGATCACCAAGCCGGCCACCGCGACGGCCTACGTGGCCGCGGCCGTGGTGAAGCTCATCGTCGAGGCGAACCTGCTGCCGAAGGGCGCCCTGCAGTTCGTCTGCGGATCGGCCGGCGATCTGCTCGACCATCTCGACGGCCAGGACGTCGTCTCCTTCACGGGCTCGGCCGACACCTCGGATCGCCTGCGCAACCATCCGGTGATCGGCCGCAACGCCGTGCGCTTCATCGCCGAGCGGGATTCGCTCAACGCCGCCGTGCTCGGGCCGGACGCCGTGCCGGGCACACCGGAGCTCGACCTCTTCGTGAAGGAGGTCGTCCGCGAGATGACCGTGAAGGCCGGCCAGAAGTGCACGGCGATCCGCCGCGTCGTGGTGCCGCGTGCCTCGCAGTCGGCCGTGACGGAAGCGATCAAGACGCAGCTCGAGAAGATCACGGTGGGCGACCCGCGGCGCGAGGAGGTGCGCATGGGCCCGCTCGCCTCGCTGTCGCAGCGCGCCGCAGTGCGCGAGGCGGTGGCCGACCTGATCGCCGAGGCCGAGATCGTCGCCGGCGATCCGCTCGTCGCGGCGCCGATCGGCGGCGACATGGCCACCGGCGCCTTCATGGCGCCGGTGCTGCTCGCCTGTGCGGATCCGCTCGCGGCACGGCGGGTCCACACCATCGAGCCGTTCGGGCCGGTCGCGACCGTGATGCCCTACGACACGCTCGACGACGCGGTGGCGATCGTCGCCAAGGGCGAGGGCAGCCTGGTCGCCTCGGTGTTCACGCACGACGATCAGGTCGCCGACGCGCTGGTGTTCGGGCTGGCGCCGTTTCACGGCCGCGTGCTGATCGTCGACCGCGACTGCGCCAAGGAGTCGACCGGGCACGGCTCGCCGCTGCCCGGCCTCGTGCACGGCGGACCGGGGCGCGCCGGCGGCGGCGAGGAGATGGGCGGTCTTCGCGGGGTCTTCCACTACATGCAGCGCACCGCCCTGCAGGGGTCGCCGGCCCGCCTCGCCGCCCTGACGCGACGCTGGCTGAAGGGCGCGCCGGCGCCAGTGGCCGAGGTGCATCCATTCCGGCGTGATTACGACGCGCTGACGATCGGCGATTCCGTCGAGACGGATTCGCGAAGAATCACGATCGCCGACATCGAGCACTTCGCCGACTTCACGGGCGACGCCTTCTATGCCCACATGGACGAGGCCGCGGCCAAGGCGAACCCGTTCTTCCCCGGCCGCGTCGCCCACGGCTATCTGATCCTGTCGTTCGCGGCCGGCCTGTTCGTCGATCCGGCCCCCGGTCCGTTGCTGGCGAACTACGGCCTCGACAATCTGCGCTTCCTCAAGCCGGTGTCGCCCGGCGACGCCATCAAGGTGCGGCTCACCGTCAAGGAGAAGCGGCCGGCCCGTAAGCCCGAATACGGCGAGGTGCGCTGGGACGTCGAGGTGTTCAATCAGGACGGTGAGACGGTCGCGCGCTACGATCTCCTGACGATGAGCGCGCGGCGCGGCGCCGCGAGCAGCGCAGCGGCGGCGTGATCAGACGAGCAGGTCACGAGGCGCGGGAGCATGCCTCCCTTCACCTCTCCCCGGCGGGGAGAGGTCGCAGTTCGCGCATTCGCGCGAACTGCGGGTGAGGGGGTGTCCACGCCGGCGCCGGACCCCCTCACCCCGGACGCACGCTGACGCGCACGTCCGACCCTCTCCCAATGGGAGAGGGTAAGGCAGCGACCTTCGCAACAGCGCGAGGTCGGCGAGTCGACCCCTCACCACTTGTAGCTCAAGGTCCCGATCACGCTGCGGCGATTGCCGTAAAAGACCGTGTTCGAGTAGAAGCCAGGCGTGAAATAGGTCTCGTCGGTGAGGTTGGTGCCGGTGATCGACGCCGTCACGCCCTTCAGCTCGGCGAAGCGGGCGCCGAGATCCCACGACACCGAGGCGTCGAGCAGTGTGTAGCCCGGAACCTCGACCTGGGTGCCGGTCGCCGTGTCCATCGGCGCCATCGAGGCGCCGATGTAGCGCACGCCGGCGCCGACCTTGACGCCCTGCAGGGCCGGCTCCTGAAACCGGTAGTCGAGCCACAGCGACGCCTTGTGATACGGCACCGCGGCCTGGCGCAGCCCGACCTTGCTGAAGCCGCCGACCGTCTCGGGATTGTCCTGCGTGACGCGCGCGTCCGTGTAGGAGTAGCCGGCGACGACGTTGAAGCCCTTCAGCGGCTCGATCTTGCCCTCCAGCTCGAAGCCGCGCGAGCGGACCTCGCCGTCCTGGACCGAGAAGAACAGATGATTCGGATCGGCCGTCGTCACGTTCTGCTGGGTGATCTGGAACACCGAGGCCGTGATCATGCCGTTGATGCCGACCGGCTGATACTTGACGCCCGCTTCGTACTGCTCGCCCGTGGTCGGCTTGAAGGGACTGCCGTAGAAATCGGTGCCGACGACCGGGTTGAACGAGGTCGAATAGCTCACATAGGGCGCAACGCCATTGTCGAACAGATAGCCGAGCCCGGCGCGACCCGTGAAGGCGCTGGCCTCCGTCTTGGTCGTCGTGCCGGAGAGGCGGTCGAGCGTCTCGCTGTTCACGGCGTCGTGGCGTCCGCCGAGCGAGACGATCCAACGATCCAGCTTGATCTGGTCCTGGGCATAGAAGCCGAGCTGATGAAACGCCTGCGACTCGTTCACCCAGGGCGTTCCGAGCGTCAGGCCGGAGGCGTCGTAGACCGGATTGAAGATGTCGATGGTGACGAAGTTGGTCGAGTTGGTGCGCGTCTCGTGATAACGATAATAGTTGTAGTCGATACCGAACAGCACCTTGTGGACGAACGGCCCGGTGGCGAACTCGCCCTTCATGGTGTTGTCGACCAGCACGGCGTCGGAGTCCTTCGGCCGCACCTGCACGCCGATATTGGCGTAGCGGTTGTTCACCAGCGCTGTCGGCCAGTCCCAGATCCAGCCCGAGACGTAGTCGACCTTCGCGTGCGTGTAGCGGAAGTTCTGGGTGAACCTCCAGATGTTGTCGAAGGCGTGCTCGAACGCGTAGCCGATCGAGGCGTTCTCGGTCTTCCACAGCGTCATGCCGGGCACGCCCAGGAACAGGCTCGACGGGATCTTCGGACCCTTGTCGAAGATGGTGTTGTCCATCGGCAGGCTCTGCTCGGAGCCGCCCTTCTTCGACTTCTGATAGCTCGTCAGCAGCGTCAGGCTGGTCCACTGGCTCGGCGCCCAGGTGAGGGCCGGCGCGACATAGAGCGGAATCCGATCAT